>JAAZFZ010000114.1 GCA_012511485.1 Clostridiales bacterium
CCAAAAGAAAGTCTCCAACGTTGCCATTGATTGGCGATGTTGGAGACTTTTTATGTTTTAATAATATATTTGTCAATCACAAAGGTAAAAATGAATTACCTTTTTTCTATGATATACTACAAAAAAAGGAGTGAGATGATGGATGGAACTCTTGACGAATGGCAGACAATCGGGTAAAATCCAAAGAAGTAAATGTAATAATTTGGCAAAAACCGAGGGGGCTTTTATATGGTGTTACTTAAAAGGGCGATAAGCATATTATTTTCAATCATAATTGCCTTTTCGGCGTTATTCTCAACAGGGGAGCTGCCAAAAAGGGTTGATATACCGAGCACAAAGCCGGGTGAATACGGCAGATGGGTTGACCCGTTTATCGGAACGGGCGGCATACCTTGGGCTTGTGCCATGCTATTCCCGGGTGCAACGGCTCCGTTCGGCATGGTCAGATTGAGCCCCGATACCTGCCTGATCGGCGGATTCGAGCCAATCAGATTTGGAACAGCAGGCTACTATTACGGCCACACTCATATTTGGGGATTCAGCCACACCGGGCTTTCGGGGACGGGTGCGCGTGACATGGGTCATTTCAGGGTCACTCCCGCCGTCGGGGAGGTGAAACCCCCACAAAGATTAAAAAAACCGCTTGCCTTTACCCATAAGCAGGAGGAGGCGACTGCCGGATACTATGCGGTGAACCTCCCGACGATAAACTGCCTTGCAGAGCTAACCGCAACCGAGCATACGGGCGTTCACCGCTACACCTTCAACACCTCGAAGGATGCGCATATCCTGATAGACGCAACAAGCTTTATTTCCGGCGGCAGAGCCACTCAAGGGAAGGTTAAAATCATCCCCGAAGCAATGGAGATTGAGGGCGAGGGCAGAGTATTCACGAGCTTTACAAGCAGATACGGCGGGCTCAAGGGCTATTTTGTGGCAAGATTCAATAAGCCTTTTGAAACCTATTCGGTATGGAGCGGCGAAACAAGCGAGCAGGGCAGGGTAGATGCCTCGGGCGACAACACCGGAGCGGATATAAACTTCGGGAATATTAAAGGCCAGCCGGTTGAGCTAAAAATCGGTATTAGCTTTGTCAGCGCGGAAAACGCAAGGCAGAACCTTGAGGCAGAAACAGGCTCACTCGATTTTGAGGGAGTCAGGGACGCTCAGCGTGCCGTCTGGGATAATTGGCTTTCAAGAGTAAAAATAGAAACAAGCGACCCTGAAATCAAGACTGTATTTTATACCGCCCTTTATCACTCAATGATTATGCCTTCAAATTTCACTGATGTAAACGGGCAATACCTAGGTTTCGGCGACAATATCGGTGTTGCTGAGGGCTTTACATACCGCACTGATATGTCACTTTGGGATACTTTCAGGACAGAGCACCCGCTGCTTAACCTTATAGCCCCGGAAATACAGAGGGACTGTCTGAAAAGCCTGGTTCGAATGGCACGCATAGGCGGAATCCTTCCCCGCTGGCCGTCGGGTGCGGGATACACAGGCTCGATGTTCGGCACTCCTGCGGATATGGTTATTGCGGAAAGCTACCTGAAAGGAATAACGGATTTTGAGGCTGAGGAAGCCTTTGAATACATGAAAAAAGCATCCCAAGGCTCTGCAAAGGTGGGAAATGTCGGGCGCATTTGCGCAGAGGAATATAATTCCATGGGTTACTGCCCTGCGGATAAAATGAGTAAAGCTGTCAGCGCAACCTTAGAATATGCCTGGGCGGACGGGAGCATTGCACTCCTTGCCGAGGCTCTGGGCAAAGACGGCGATGCCCGGCACTTTGCAAATAAATCCATGAATTATAAAAATCTGTTTGACCCCCAAACAAAATACTTCAGAGCTAAGAATTCGGACGGCACATGGCAGAGACCCTTTTTACCGAAGATAACAAGCTATTACAATGAGGCTTTGCCGAAAAAAATTACGGACGACTACTGCGAGGGGAGTCCGCGTCACTGGAGATGGACTGCTCCGCATGACACTCAGGGGCTTATAGAGCTTTTCGGAAGCAGCGAATATTTTGTCAGTGAGCTCAATGATTTCATGGAGGATGCCAGCAAAACCCGTGCCGCTGTTGACCCCGGCTCCGGCTACTGGCAGGGCAATCAGCATGATATTCATGCGCCATATCTTTTCAATGACGCAGGGCGGCCGGACCTGACACAGAAATGGGTGCGCTGGGCATTGGCAGACCGTCACAGTACGGATGTTGATGGCCTTGACGGCAACGACGACGGAGGAACGCTCAGCGCATGGTATATATTCTCCGCACTTGGGCTTTACCCCGTTGCGGGTACAGACCGCTATTGCATAGGCTCGCCCAACATTGACAGGGCAGAGGTAAGCCTCGGCGGGGGCAAAACCCTTACGGTTATTGCTGAAAATCAGTCGGCTGAAAACATCTATGTTCAGAATGTTGCGCTCAATGGCACAAGGCTTCAAACTCCGTCAATAACACATTCTCAGATTAAAAACGGCGCAACGCTTGTGTTTACAATGGGCAGCAGCCCGGCGCTACACGGCGGATTCTAATGCAAACAAGAAGAACCGGGATACCGCACCTGCGATATCCCGGTAATTTTTATGGTCTTTTAAGCCCTTTGTTATTTGCTCATTCAGCTGGCAAAGCTGTAAAGCGCCTTGAGTGTATAGTAGACAACAGTGGACCAGATTTTAGTCCACAGGTTTGTTTCGTTTGCCATCATATCAAAGCGAAGGGAGGCCATAAGGTCATCACCATACAAGCTTTGATAGGTTATTACCTGTGTTTCATAAGTGCTTGTATCGGACTCATGTATGGTTATGAGCCTAACGCCTCTGAGCTCGTCACCGTATGAGGCGAAGCCCACACCAGGTGTTGCAACAAGGTCAATGCCCTGATAGTTGACCTCAAAGGTGTTAACATGGTCATGCCCGAAGAACATGGCAACAACATCGCCCTGATTCTTTATTGTATCAAACTGACCGCTGTTTGTGTTGCTGGGGCAGGGGGATTCGTGCATTTCGCCCGCCCTTGTGTTTTCACTATCAAGGGTATAATAAATGCCTCCCCTTTCAATTGCACCCTGCGTGCCTTCCGGAACCTGTTTGAGAGCCGTATAGATTTCGGGGACGATATATGCTGGAATGACATTGAAGGCACAGGCACACCGCCGTTTTGAGCTTTTAGCTCGTTGCTCTTGCTGACATACCAATCCAGCTGATCCTGCTTAATATAGTCATAGCCTCCGTTGACATTGTCATAAGTGCCGGAGTCAAACATCCAGAGGTTATAGATTAACCTTTCTCCGTCGGAAGAATAGATGGGCACATTATAGTTGCCGCAGCCGGAAACGGAATCACCCTCATCATAGCCGACAAAGCAGTCGTACTTAGAGTAGATTTCAATTTGCTCCTCTTTGCTGATTCTTGTGGTTTGGTCGTCATGGTTGCCGAAAACAACCGTAACGGGTACGCCCGCCTCTTCAAGAATCGACATAAACCCGTCTATCGCCGACTCGACAAGCTTCTTATCAAGCGGTTTAATAAATGATGCACAGCTGTAGCCGGCAATATTGTCGCCAGTCAGGACGATTAAATCAGGCTCAGTTCTTTCGACTGCGTCCCTTATAAAATCCTTGGTAATACCACGGAGAATCGGCCCGTCCTGTATATCGGCAAGTTGAAGGATTCTGAAGCCACCGCCGACACCAAATTTCAAGTGAGCATCTTCGGCAGGTGTTGCCAACGCCACAGGTGCCATAACCGCAAGGCACATGGTAAGAACAAGAATTATTGAGATAAACTTTGAAATCCGCTTTTTCATGTTTCAGCCTCCTCGAGCTTGAGCAATACTTCCTATATATTCTAAGACCTTTTACACAAAATGTCAATTGTATTTTGTCGACGGCACCGGGGATTCTTCCGGTTCACAATGCTGAAAAAGCCCAAGGGAGCAGTTGAGTCCCTTGGGCATAAATTCTGATTTATTTTTTTTCAGTGCAGTTGGTTGCGATAATATCAACGCCTGTGCCGAGAATGTCATGCACAATGACATCGCCTATTTTTATCGGAGCCTTGACATCAACCTTGCACAGCTCCCTTGCACAATCAATGAGCATACTTTTCGGCAGGGGTGAGGCAGATTTCACCGGAATAACGGGGTATCTCCCGTTGCGGACCTTAACGGTCGAGGTTAGTGAACGGGTCGGGTTGGTAACCTCGCTCCTTGCATAGGCATCTCCCCTTTTGCAGGTGTTGCCTTTAACAGATATTATTTTTTCTCCCTCAAGCTCAACCGTCAGGTTGCAGCCGAGCGGGCAGGCAACGCAAACCATATCCTTTTGCATATTATACCGCCTCCACCTGAATAGTAATTTCGCTGCACGGCTCCATTGCATTTAGAACATCGGCCTTGCCAACAACACTCTCCATTTCTCCGGGGGCAAGCTTAGGCTTCTTTCTGTCCGAAACAACCTTGCCACCGCAGCTGACCTTAACTCTGGCGTTTTTATAGACTTCCCCCACACGGAAATAAAGCTTGACATCCTTTTCGGACTTCCTGTTTACACGCTGAGGCACAACATACCTTACTCCGCTTATACCCTTTGTTTCGACAAAATCTTCAGGCTGTACCTCTCCTTTTATATAGCGTGCGGCACCCTCGCCCGCAATCTGGCTTTCAAGGGTAACATAGTCGACAAGGTCATGCACATGAAGGACATTGCCGCAAGCAAAAACTCCCGGGATTTCGGTTTCCCTGAAC
>JAAZFZ010000115.1 GCA_012511485.1 Clostridiales bacterium
TGCAGGCGTTTGATGTTTTTTTGCTGCCCTCCCTGTTTGAGGGGCTGCCCCTCGTTATTATTGAAGCTCAGGCTGCGGGTCTGCCCTGCTTAGCGGCGGACACTATTTCCGCTCAATCTGATTTGGGCTGTTCTCTTGTAAAGTTCCTGCCGTTGACGGATGCACAAATTTGGGCAAACGCAGTTGAGGGCAAAAGTGTGCCACGGCAGATTACGACGCAGAGGATTATTGATGCGGGCTATGATATCAGCACAACCGCCTCAATGCTTCGTGATATTTATCTTAGCAAAGAACAAGTACGGGAGGCTGTACATTGAAGTGCGTTATGAAGCTCAGCGAGGTTCCGCTTCACCTTTATCAGATAATAGCAGGCTTTTCGATGTTGGACAGGCTGGGTGAAATTGAACTTGAAATAAAAAGGCTGAGGCCAGGCAGCAATGATTTGTTGCCTTATAATATGCTCGAGGTTGAAGCCGACGGAAAAAGGCTAATTTACGATATGAACGACGGCTATGACAACCTTGTTTTCGGCAGGGAGGATTGGCGGGAGATATATAACGGACTTCTTGAACGGTGCGATTTTTTCTTCAAGCGCAGCTTCAACGCAGTTATGAATATGCAGCTCAGTAATTATCAGAAAATAATAATGACAGCTCCCAATTTTTTTGTTACAATAAAGGCAAACCCTGCACATTTTCCCGTTCCCTGTGACCCAAAGAGTGAAAAACTCAAGAAGCTCATAAGAATGCTCCCGGGTTCTCAGTTTTATAACGGACACTGCTTAGAAGAAAAATTCAAAATGAAGCCAGTGATAAATGAGAACCCGCGCATACTTTTTATGGCAAGACTGTGGAACCCAAAGGGTGAGTTTGAAGGGCAGCTCAATGAAGAAAAAAGCGAGGAAAGGCACACAATAAACGAAATGCGCGCAAAATGCATTAGGCTTTGCAGAAAAGAGTTCGGCGAGTGCTTTTTCGGCGGTGTTGCTCCCAGTGCGTTCTCAGCCGCGGAATATGGCGACATTGTGCTTGCAGATACCACAGCAGCAAAAAAGGATGTCTATCTTCAAACCATGAAAAGCTTTGATATCCACATCGCCACGGCAGGCCTTCACAAATCGACAGGCTGGAAATTTGCGGAGTATCTTGCCGCATCAAAGGCAATAGCTTCTGAACCGCGTTAGTATTCCTACGCAGGGTGGCTTAGCGATGGTGTCAATTATTTATCGGTCAGGGACGAAGCTGAATGTATCGAAAGAATAAGAGAGCTACTTGACAGCCAAAGAAGATATGAAATGATGAGCGCAAATGACAGGTATTATGACGAGAACATGAAATGTGCGGTTCTTGTGCGTAAAACACTCAGCTGCATTGAAAGAAGTGATTGATTTGCCTCTTTTAACGGTTTTTACTCCTACATATAACAGAGCGTATATTCTGCCGCAATGCTATCAAGCAATGAAAAGGCAGACCTGTAAGGACTTCATTTGGCTTATTATTGATGACGGGTCAGAAGATAACACCCGGGAGCTTGTAAGCGAATGGCTCAAACAGGATAACGGCTTTGAAATCAGGTATCTTTTTCAGGACAACAAGGGCATGCACGGCGCCCACAATTTAGCCTATGGGAACATAGACACCGAAATAAACACCTGCATAGACTCGGATGACTATATGCCCGATGATGCCGTTGAAAAAATTGTAAGCTTTTGGCAAACCTGTGACAGAGATGAAAAGGTCTGCGGCTTTCTTGCGCTTGACGCATATTCAAACGGCGAAATAATTGGCGGCAAAATACCCGAAAACATAAAGAGGGCAACATCCTATGAATACTACTACAAATACGGCGTCAAGGGCGACAAAAAATTCATTCTTCGCAGCGATTTGACAAGAGAAAATCCCTACCCGGTTTTTGAAGGCGAAAAATATGTCAACCTTGCCACAAAATACAGCCTGCTTGACAGGGATTATCAGCTACTGAATCTCAATGAGGTTGTTTGCATTGTTGAATACTTGCCGGACGGGTCGTCAAGGAATATGTTCAAGCAGTATCTAAGGAACCCCAAAGGCTTTGCCTACAGCAGAAGGCTTTGCATGAGCCTGCCTAATGTCAGCGTAAAATTCAGGTTTATTCAGGCTGTTCACTATGTTTCAAGCTGTATTATTTCAAGGAACAGAGCCTGGCTTAATGAATCACCCCGCAAATTACTCACGCTTTTTGCCTCTCCTTTTGGATTAATGCTGTTTGTATATATAATGAGCAAAACAAAAGGCAATTAAAATCTCACCCTTCGAGGTATACGATGAGAGAACTAATTATTATGACAATTATAGCCTTCGTTACTGCAGCA
>JAAZFZ010000116.1 GCA_012511485.1 Clostridiales bacterium
CACACATTTATTTAGCTTATTATAACCGTATTCGGAAATATATGCCACTGTCATCACTCCGCCCATGCTGGCGCTGACTAGGTTTACTTTTTCTTTGCCTGTTTCGGAAATAACCTTATTGACCGTTGCCGCAATTTCATGTGCAATATCTTGAGGATTCATGCGCCAGTCATAATTAAAATAATAAACATTATCGCCGCCGTAATGCTCAACGGCAGCTTTGATTATTCCCATTTCATTCTCGTCGGCATAGGGAAAATCCTCATATGTACCCACGGAATCGGGGTATTTGTAGCAACCAACATTATATAAGGAGGCACCGGTATTGTCGCAGGCAAGCCCGTCGAGTATTTTATGAGCATAAATGAGAATCTCATCAACAGCACTGTCCATATCATTGTTTATAAGCCCTTTGGCAGTTGCCAGAATCAAAGTTTTTGTAATACCGGCGGCATCTATTTCTCCAAGGCACGAGCGCTGGTTTTCCGTGCCGAAATCAAGATAAAGTCCGTTTATATCCACACCTCTAACTATTAAAACCGGATAGCTCCCTGAATCCCCCACTGCCAATGCAGTTGAAGCAAAAAGTTGAAAAAAACAGGCAACAATCGCAAAACAAAGAATCATGCTGATTATTCTGCGTTTCATGACAAAACTCCTAACTGATTATTTATTTTTAAGGATAACTAATGTCTATGCTAAATTTATACAGTTTTACCATTATTTGTAATCATTTTAATTCTTTTACACTTGCGTGTCAATATAACGCGGTATTGATTAATAAAATAAATTTTATAGTTTAAAAAGGAAATATTCGCAGAAAAAGTTTTTTCTAATCTCCTGCGGATATTTAATTCATATATTTCATATTTATCTAGCGGTTTTATCATTCATTATTTCATTACAAAATCCGTGAAAGAATGATGAATAGTGAATAAATAATGATGAATTATGCAAAACAAAAATCCTGCCGATGACTCGGCAGGATTTTTTTGGTCGGAGTGTCGGGATTCGAACCCGAGGCCTCTTGGTCCCGAACCAAGCGCGATACCAAACTTCGCCACACCCCGAAACGCTACTCGCAAAATTATATACCAACAACAGATAAAAATCAAGTTCTATTTGAAAATAAGCCTAATCAAAAATCACCTCATTCAGGCATGAGGTGATTTTAACATTATTCTCTTCTGAGTGCCTCAATAGGAGGCATTTTTGCTGCACGCCTCGCGGGGTAAATCCCGAAGAAAACGCCTATAGCACTTGAAAAACCAACCGCAATAAGAACTGTTGAGAATCTCATATTAATTGGTATATTCATATAAATCGACACTGCCGACGCACCTGAGAAGCCGATAATCAAGCCCGCTATGCCCCCAATCAGGCACAGAATAATTGACTCTGTCAAAAACTGAAACAGTATCACTGAGGTCTTTGCACCCAAAGCTTTTCTTATTCCGATTTCCCTTGTTCGCTCAGTAACAGAAACCAGCATAATATTCATAACGCCGATACCGCCTACAAGAAGTGAAATTCCACTGACCGTAGCTATGAATAATGTAAAAATATTGATAACAGTATCAAGCAAATCAATATATGTGGCCATGTTAACAGATGAGTAAACCTCACTGCCGTAATTGCCGTGGCGCTGGTAGAGTGTATTCAATGCGGCATTGCCTGCGGCATCGAGCTTATCGTCGGAAACAGCTGTGAGATAGAGCATTTCATAATATCCCTTGCTACCCATCATAATATCCGTCACCGTTGACGGAAGAATAAGCACACACATTGCAGCAGTCGAGCCGTTACCAAGCATATCATCATACATTTCCATGGATGAGCTGGAGTCAAGCATACTGTCCACCTCAATGACACCGATAATTTTAAGTCTAACAGTATGTTCGTTGCAGGAAAAATCTATATATTGATTAACACAGTTTTCATACCCGAACATGGATATAGCACTGATACCAGTTATTAGTGCAACATGGCTGCCGGATTCGTACTCCTCTTGAGTGTAAAACCTGCCGTATTTTATTTTTACAGACATAACAGTTTCAAAATCCCTTGTTCCGGATGCTCCAACTGCGATTCCGTTTGCATGGGTGGTTGTTGCGTTGCCAATTGACAAAACAAAAGGCGAAACACAGTCAACAGAATCAAGTTTTTTAATTTCTTTTATATCCTCCTGGGTTATGTATTCGGTTGCGGAGGCCTTTGTTGAGTTGACGGTAATGCTCACTGTGCTTGAGCCCATATCTCTAATCATGCCGACTATATAGTCGCGGCCGGCATTTCCGAGGGTAATTATGGCAATAACTGAAGAAACGCCGATAATTATGCCCAGCATTGTCAATAATGAGCGCATAAGATTTGTTCTTATGCTGAAAATAGCTATTCTGATGTTTTCTTTAAAATTCAACTTCAGCCCTCCGC
>JAAZFZ010000117.1 GCA_012511485.1 Clostridiales bacterium
AACCACTTTATAACTACTGTGGTGTATGTCTGAACCCCCTAATAACTACTGTTGTGTCTCTCTGAACCACTTAATACCTACTGTGGTGTATGTTCGTCTAATTTTCCACATCACCGCAAGATTCGGCTCCGAATGGGAGCTAACCTCACTCACCAATTAGTAAAATTAAGTAACCGCCCATTCAAAGGGCGGTTACTAATCGTATATGGTTGAATAATGGCTGCTTTTAATTTGCACTTCTAAGCATAACTCCAAAGCATAGTTGTTGGATTTATTAATGAAATGAATAACCCGCAGTGGTCAACTCAAATCAAAAAGTTTTTATTAAAACTGAAAATTTACTATATTATAATGTTGTCAACCAATTATTAATGCAATTTTTGCCTTATAAATCTAATATCTACACATTTACAATATAAATTTGGGAAAAAATTCATAATAGTATTGATTTTATACTGAAAAGATATTATTATAAAATAGAATGGATTCAGATATTAAATACAGGGGGATGAACATGACAATACTCTATAATCCTATGAAGAGAATTATCGGCGTACTTACGGCAATAGCATTACTTTTTGTTATGCTGTTTAATTTCAACATTGGTTTTTTAAGAGCAGAGGCGACTGTATCAAATACACATGTTTCATATCCTATAACTTTTTATGTACCTGAAACAATTTACTTAAATCCAAGTGACACGGCGGCATCAACATTTAAATACTATGTTTACTGTGAAACAAACGGTAACCTTAATGCCAACAATGCTGACACTACAGGCAAGGTATACTTTAATTGTGCCGCTGCAACATCGTGTTCAATTGCATGTGAAGGCGCGGCTGTGGCAATGGGGGCAAATACGGGCACTAATACAATAGACACAAATATTACTGCTGGAACAATAGTTGCGCCTTTGTCACCTGGCAAAACCAGTTTATTGAAATGGACTGTAACCTACACCGTTAATGGTGAGACAAGAACCGCAAAGGCCTACACTGTCTGCTATGCTCCAGTGATAGATGAGGTCGCAGCGGGAATTCGTCATGCTCATACCTATTCAACTGCTGTTTTTAATCAGGGGATACTATGGTTAATAGGCCTTCATTCTTTTTCCGGCGGTTCACACAAATGTGTAAAAAACTTTTTCACTGATTCTGCACCCACCAATAATACGGGCTTGGAACCTTGGTTTCAGTCTTCTTCGGGAGGCGGAGCAGGCTTCAGAAGCGAATCACATTCTTCTAATGCAGGAGATGACGAGCGTGTAACGGGAGGCACGGCAAATATCACCGTTGATTCAAGCCGTTATACTAACCTGAATCAAATCCCAAATCTCAAGCTGGGTTTTTGGCAATGTGATGTTGAGGGCGATGGAACGGTTAACGGCTGGATAAAACAAAGTGTTGATTCGGTTGAAACACATCTTTTCAGTTTAAACAATGTAGGGCTTGGTTGCCATTATTCAAATTCGATAAACTATTTAAATACTCAGGGACTTTACGGCACAAAGCATATTGATTTCTCGGCTTACTCCGAAAACAACAGAGGAAGTCGGTGGAACCGCAACCATTACAACATTGACTTATCAGTAACATATACGAACAAGACTTATCTCCGCTCGCAAGTTAGGGCATGTATACAGGCAGGTCTGCAAGAGGCCGATTATTCGCCATCATCATGGTCAACATATTCAAATACACTCGCCGACGCTGCGGAGATTCTCGGTAACCCCACAAAAACTGATGTTTCAAATATAGCAGCGACACTTCTAAATGCGTTTTCTTCACTAAGCAAAACCACAAAATCGGTTGTTATAACACACCTGCTGCCGTGTCCCGTAGGAGCAACGGGCTTAGTAGACGGTATGTTAAAGGACGATTCAGCTGACGGCTCAAATGATGGATACTTTACAATAACAGAGAGTCTCACCTTTGAATCAAGTGATACGGTCTATTTTTCGCCAAATAACTATACGGGATACACTGTTGTTTCAGCATCAGGCTCAACAACAAGC
>JAAZFZ010000118.1 GCA_012511485.1 Clostridiales bacterium
CACTGCCTCTCTTAACAATCGGGAAAATCAGATTTGAAGCTTCATAAGGGTTTAAAGAGGAAAGCGTGAAAACAACCGTGCTGCCCGAGCCTTTAGCCGACTTTATGTCGGAAAGCCTTGCAGCGTAATTTGCAGAATCCTTTGCATATTCAAAGGAATAGACCACATCCTCTGCCGTAATTGCACTGCCGTCACTGAATTTCAGTCCGCTTTTTAAAATGACAGTGAGCTCAAGTGAGTTAAGGTCAGCCTTTTGAGCAATCTGACAAACCGGCTTATATTCGGAGTCCACTGTAAAAAGGCTGTCAAACAGCAGGGTGGCAATCTGCTGGTTAAGTATACTCTTCGCCCTGAAAGGGTCAAGGGTGTCATTCTGGCAGTAGGGGAGCTTTAGACTTATTTTTGAATTCCCCGCAGGTGTTTTTGCGGTTGTTGACGGCTCGGTGGTCTGTGCGCTGCCGTTGCCGCCGCAGGAATTCAAAGTCAATGCGGCAAAAGCAATTGCAAGAAAAAAGCAAATTATCCTCAGTGTTTTTTTCATAATTCTTCATCCCCAATTATTCGGCTGACATTTTACAGAATTATTTTACACTATACAGGCTGTGTTTGCAATTAACAGTTTTATTATTGAATTTTTGCCCTTAGGAAGGTATAATATAGAAATAACTTTTAAGAAGGATGTATATTTATGAAACTCGGAATTGTGGGCTTGCCGAATGTAGGCAAGAGTACATTGTTTAATGCTATAACAAATGCAGGTGCGCAGTCCGCAAACTATGCCTTCTGCACTATTGAGCCGAATATCGGCGTTGTGACCGTCCCCGATTCAAGGCTGGACAAGCTGACTGAAATGTATAACCCTGTAAAAACAACGCCTGCGGTTATTGAATTTGTTGATATTGCCGGCCTTGTTAAAGGAGCTTCAAAAGGGGTGGGGCTTGGCAACAAATTTCTTTCCCACATCCGTGAGGTTGACGCTGTTATTCATGTTGTGCGCTGCTTTGAAAATGATGATATTATTCATGTCAGTGGGAGTATTGACCCTGCCCGTGACATTGAAACGATTAACCTTGAGCTTATTTTTTCGGACCTTGAGCTGGTGGAGAGAAGAATTGACCGCTGCTCAAAGGCGTTGAAGGGTGACAAGTCGCTGGCAAAGGAGCTTGATTTCCTCAAAAGGCTCAAAGCAGAGCTTGAGAGCGGCAAGCCGGCAAGGAATATTGAGTGCAATGACGATGATGAGAAGGCTATACTTGACAGCGTTGCCCTGCTAACGGCAAAGCCCGTCATCTATGCCTGCAACATGAGCGAGGAGGATTTTGTCAATAAAATTGAGAATAATCATAGATATAAGATTGTATGCGATATAGCTGCTGCGGAGGGCTCAGAGGTTCTGCCAATATGTGCCGAGCTTGAGGCGGAGATTGCTTCACTCGAAAAAGAGGAGAAGGAGATGTTCCTTTCCGACCTGGGCATTGATAAAGGCGGCCTGGATTTGCTCATTCAGCGCAGCTACAGCCTTCTGGGGCTCATTTCTTATCTTACGGCAGGAACACCCGAGGTCAGGGCGTGGACGATTAAGAAGGGTACAAAAGCACCGCAGGCCGCCGGCAAGATTCACAGCGATTTTGAAAGGGGCTTTATCCGTGCCGAGGTCATAGGCTTTGACGAGCTTGTTGCCTGTGGCTCAATGGCGGCTGCTAAAGAGAAAGGGCTTGTGCGCAGTGAGGGCAAGGAATATATTATGCGTGATGGCGATATAGTCCTTTTCAGGTTTAATGTTTAAAAATTAACCCAATAATAAAGCGGTGCGGGAAAAGAGAGCATTGAGCTGTTATGCACCGCTATTTTTTTGCAGTTTTATCATTCATATTTCTCGCATAAAATTATAATGCACAATTGTGCTTTCGGGAGGATGTGCCGGCGGTCTCTAACTTGACAAAGCAGTGAATTATTTGGTAGAATACTAGCGGTATAGCTTTA
>JAAZFZ010000119.1 GCA_012511485.1 Clostridiales bacterium
AGTCTTATGGGGTGGAGCCTTGCGGATGCAAATGCAATGCTTGAAAGCGCAAATCTTGTCCTGAGCAGCAATGTAACCGTTGAGGACAGCGACCGTCCAAAAGACGAGGTTATTTGGCAGAGCCTTAATCCCGATGACTCTGTTCCCGCAGGCACGGCGATAAGCGTAGTTGTCAGCAGCGGTGTTCCTGCATCATCAAGTGCTACTATCACTTTAAAATTACCCAATCAAGGCTCCGGAGTCGACGGTGTTCTCAAGGTTTATATTGATAATGTTATTGTTGACAGTGTTTCAAATGTAACAATATTACTCAACGGCAAGAAGCATTCATTCACCGTGAGTGGTTCCGGTTCGGGCAAAACACTTCAGGCATATATTGACGGCATACTAGTCTATGAGTGCAAGATAGATTTCAGAAAATCTCCCGCAAAGATTTCAAATGTAAAAACCTATGAGTATTCAAGCGATAACGATGAGAAACCCGTTCCCTATGTTGTTAACGAAACCGAGGCAAACGCAAAGCAAATCCTCAAAGATGCAGGATTTAACAATGTCATTGTCCAGAGAACATTTACCGATGTCGCTTCAAAGGTAGGCACGGTTATTAACCAGACTCCTGAGTATAATGAAGATATGCCCTACGATACAAGCACCATGGTCACATTGTTTATTGGAACTTCAAGCTCGGGCGAAGAGGAATAAAACAGTTTAATAATCACGGGGTTGATTAAATGCAGCTTATCGGAACGATAGTTAAAGGTATCGGCGGCTTCTACTATGTGGAGGCCGCCGATTCGGTGTATGAATGTAAGGCGAGAGGAATTTTCAGAAAAGAAAAAATATCACCTCTTGTGGGTGATTGTGTCGAAATAACTGTAAATGATAACAGCAAAGGCACAATTGACATCATCAAGCCCAGAAAATCAGAACTTATTCGGCCGCCCATTGCCAATGTTGATAAAATATTTATTGTTGCTTCAATAGTAGAACCGATGCCAAACACCTCTGTTATAGATATGATGACTGCAATTGCCATGCATAAGGGAATAGAGCCTTCTATAATAATTTCAAAATCAGATTTGTCTGATATTGGTTGGTTATATGATATATATACTACAACCGGTCTGGATGTTTTTTGCGTTTCTCCCGTTACAGGGGAGGGCATAGATGCCGTCAGAGAGGCTCTGAGAGACCATATCAGCGCATTTACGGGCAACAGCGGGGTAGGGAAGTCCACATTATTAAACGGCCTTGATAAGGGGCTGGGGTTAAATACGGGCGAAATCAGCGAAAAGCTGGGCAGAGGCAGGCATACAACCAGGCATGTTGAATTATTCAAAATCAATGGGGGCTATGTTGCTGATACACCGGGCTTTACAAGCATAGATATTGAAAACGGTGATTTTATTTCAAAGGATGAGCTGCCGTTTTGCTTTAATGAGTTTTTACCCTATTTGGGTAAATGCAGATTCTCTTCATGTGCTCATATTAATGATATGGGTTGTAAAATCGTTGAGGCGGTTGAAAACAGGATAATAAGCAAATCCAGGCATGAAAACTATACTTCTATGTATAATTCGGTGAAAAATATAAAAAGCTGGCAACTGGATTAAAAGACAAGCACAGTCTTCAGAATATTGATTATACTGTAATGAGCAATATAAGCATTATATCATGGAGGCGGTGCATCACACTATGCGTTGCGGTCATCGATGTACAGGTTGTGCGGTCATCGCTTTTGGCGCCGGCCTGATTGTTGCAAGCTGTTTCCCTAAAGCGGTAGTTGTTATTATTCTTGCTGCCGCACTGGTAATTCTCGGCTTAGCCTCCAGATGCTGATGCAACTAAAATACTTATATAGGGGTTGATTGGTTAATGAAGGTTGTAGTCGTCCGCAGTCCCAAAGCATTAAGAGGAGTACTAAGGCTGATATTCGGCATTAAGAAGCAGGATGTCTTTTAAGATGAATACATAAGGCGGGCAGCAACATCAAACGTTGCTGCCCGGTCTTTTTTTTATTCTTTTCCCTCATACTTTTCAACGGTTATTTCGGCATCATCATCACCGAAGTCTTCAAGCTCTTTATTAACAGGAGGTTTTTCGATATCTGCTATGTAAATATTCTTTTTAGACTCCGGAGCAGGCTCGGGTTTCTTTGCCTGAGCAAGCTTTGGTTCATTTGATATATCGAGTGAAAAATCCTCTATATCATAGCTTCCGCCCTTTATTGGAGGGAGATTACCATTTGGTTCTTCATAAATATCGGTCTCTGGAGAATTAACTGGCATTGTTTTTTTTCTTCTCTTTCGCTTAATTCCCACAACAAGAAGAATGACAATAAATAACAGCAGTGACGCACTGGATATGACGCATCCTAAAATCAAGCCCTGGGGCATAAAGCGAAATTCTATTGTATGCTCGCCCTTAGACAGGTTAATTGCAAGAAGTGAGTCAGCAATTTTTATGCTGTTTATCGGCTTTCCGTCAACCTTAACGCTCCAGCCCGGGTCATAAGGGATTGATGTGTAGAGTATTCCATCCTTTTCAGCGTTGACCGTTCCCTTAACATAAGCATCTTCAAAGGTGCTTATATTAATTTGACCCTTTTCTAAAATGTCATAGCCTTCAATAAACTTGTCCATTTGAAGTCCGTAGGCATAGAAGGTTACATTGCCGTTTTCGATTTCATCATTTTTGATTGGAATATTAATATATAACGGTTCGTCAACCTTACAAATCCCTAAATCTATTATGTTAGACTCTTCATCATGTCTTATGCTAAAGTCGCTGCCATCAATGTAAACATCCTCAACCTCATCGGAAGAGGCATAGATATAGACATTCTGTGTAGTTTTGGGAGTAACAGTCAGTGTAAAACTGGCTTCGGCACCCGATACGGTTTTTTCAAATGTAAAATATCCGCTATCAAATCCGGTAAAAAAGGTGTTTAAGTTGTTGTATTCAACATTATCAGGGTCTACATTTAGGCGGGTGAAAACATTACTCACGCCTGTAGCCTTTTCAAAAAAATCTGACTGCAAATCAAACGGATTGCTCTCAGCAGTGGACCAGTTTTTGATATTACTGTCAACTAAATAAGCAATAGGCAGGTAATACTTGTTCTCATATGCGGTGAATTTCCCGCTCTCTAATCTTTTGCTGAACAGATATTTGCTCATCCTGTCATTTTCGTCATTTTCTACAATATATTTGAGCGACATCATTGCATTATAAACCGGAGTTTGAAGATTATATGTATAGCTGTTTATATAATTGCTCATCATTCCAAGATTGTTCTGCAGATTTGACAATTTTTCATATGCCATCGAGGAGAAGGTTGAAACACCGTTATAGCCATACCAGGCAGGGTCCATTCTTGTGCGCAGTTCCGTCAGCTCCATGCGATAAGAATCGTTGCCCTCAGCTTCATCAAGTTGCTTCTTGAGCACACGAAAATCATTATAGTCACCAGCATAGTTTAATTTAGTCTGGCTCATACTGTAGTGATAAGAATCGCAGCACATAACCTCACCTACTACGCAGACGAGCATGACCAAAGCCATTGTGCTTGCCTTTAATTTGCTGTTTTTTATGCATATAAGAATAAACGTATAAAGAACTGTGAACAGAAGACTTAAAAACACAGTCAGTTCATTGACATTTTTTGAGCCTATTTCCTGCACGGCAATAATAAAGAATACCACACCGATTCCTGAACAAAGAATCTCGTTACCCTTGAGCTCCTTTATATGGATAACGGCCTTATAAGCCATTATCAGCAAAATTATTGAATACATAAATGAGAATCTGTATGGCAGGTCATTCGGGAAATGCAGCCCGTGCCATATAAAGTTTGCAATATTAATGTTGAAGCTGTAGTAGAGAACTGCCAACAGCCCGACATGAGCAATTTTTTCTTTAAGGGGTATTGATTTAACAAAAAGATACAGCGGAACAAGAATAACCGTTGCCATACCGCAATATACATTGGGAAGAACATCCTCGCCGCTGCTCCTGATAGTAGGTTCGAGAGAAGCTAAATGATTTGCCAGAAAATTAAATATTGAAAAATAGCTGTTGATTTCTTTTGGGAAGGTATCTGTAATGGCAGCGCTTGTCTGCAGAATATAGTAAACGGGAATCAGACAAAAAGCGGCTATGCAGGCAGCAAGCAGTGAGCTTGCTCCGAAGAGCAGACCGCTTCTTATCAGACGGGAATGTTTTATTTTGTGGGAGAGCTTATATCTGTTACTTAAATCAACCTTATAATATTTGTTTATGCCTCTAGAATAATCGGTAAGGCTGTAGTTGGAAATATAGTAAACGACAAAATACAAAACAGAAAACAAGCAAACCATGTAGGACATATAATAGCTGCACAGTATTGTCAGCGTCAAAATAATTATGTAGAGCGTTGCTTTTCTTTGATTAATAATTCTTTCAATTCCCAAAAGCACCAGAGGGAAGAATGCCATTGCGTCGAGCCACATAACATTCCAGTAATATGCTATGAAATATCCGCAGAAGGCATAGAGCACACCGAAAGCGGCGGTTATTTGGTCATTCCTGCCAAAGGAACGCCTTAGATAGTAGCAGAAAAACGCAGCGGCAAAGCTACCTTTTAAAAGGATTATTGCACCGATTGCATCCGGCATATTGACATGGCCGAACAAAATAATAACCAGCGTTAACGTGCTTGACAGATAGTTAAAAAAGTTGCCCAGAAATGAGCTTCCGAGCCCCGTACTCCATGAGTATAGCAGGCTCTTGCCCTGCGTCACCCTGTCATAAAGCTCCGCAAAGAGGGGACCGTACTGATGATACAGGTCCATCCTCAGTATTGTCACATCACCGAAAGGCCGGGCATCAAAGCAAAAATAGATAAAAAGCGTCAGTATAGCCGTTACGATAAAAGAAAGAATAGCGAAGCTGTTGTTTTTAAGCTTGTTACCGATATACGAGCCAGCCAGTGTGCCATTAGATTTTTTGTTTTTCATGCACTCATCCGTCCTTATTTTTATCACTATGCGTAGATTATACTTATTTTTGTAATTATAGCATATCATGAGCTTTTTTCAATAGCAGGTCATTAAGTTTTGAATTTTTGTGTTCTATTTCAGGACAAGAAGTAATATCTATTTGATAAGAATAAGTTCAGGAAGTAAGGAGGATGAAAATGGAGGACAGTACAATTAAAAGGTTCGACAGTGCCGCTGCAAACATAACTCCTAGAATACAAAAACTGCTTCTTGATATATCAAGTGAGGATAAGAAAAATATCTGGGAAATCAGAATGAGAAACAATGCCCCCGTTATACTTTTCGGAATTGGAGGAGTCTACTTTTTAAACAGGAATTCAAGGTTAAGCAGGCTTCATTCAGAAAATGCCGTTAAAATGAATTCAGCGGAAATCAATGATACTTTTACAAGGCTGTGCGGATACTCTGTGCACTCTCACGCCGAAACGATACCTGATGGTTATATTTCGATTGAAGGAGGGCATCGGGCAGGCATCTGCGGAACGGCAGTTTTCAATAATGGGCAGATTACTTCTGTTAGGGATATTTTTTCAATTAATCTGAGAATAGCAAGAGAGAATAGACAGGCATCAAAGCAGCTTTGTGAATTGCTGTTTTCGGACTGCCTGAGAAGCGTAATTATTGCAGGCCCGCCCACCAGCGGCAAAACAACCATGCTCAGAGATTTGGCAAGAAGGCTTTCGGGCGGATACTGCGGCTGCTACTACAAAACTGCGATAATAGATGAACGGGGAGAAATTGCGGCAGTGCACAGGGGGAATGC
>JAAZFZ010000011.1 GCA_012511485.1 Clostridiales bacterium
CTACTATAATATATATATCATTTATTTATTAAATAGGGGGATTTTTATGAAGTTCGTTTGTCAGACTGCTTTTTTATCTGATGCAGGCCAGAATGTTCAAAGGGCAGTATCAACAAAAACCTCAATACCCGCCGTTGAAGGAATTTTAGTAAAAGCCCTGGGCAGTGAAATCATTTTGACTGGCTATGACCTTGAGCTTGGCATAACCACCTCAATTCAGGGTAACATTGAGGAGAGTGGTTCGATTATTATTAATGCTAAAGTGTTATGCGATATACTCAGGCGTTTACCTGATGAGAGTGTAAGCTTTGAGTCGGATGAAAGATATGTTGCCGTTATTACCAGTGGTGATGCACGATATGAGATAATGGGAATGTCTGCGGAGGAATACCCTGAGTTACCTTCCGTTACGGGCGGTTTTCCGGTTATTTTGCAGCAGAGTTTGCTAAGGGAAATGGTTAGGCAGACAATATTTGCCGTTGCGGTAAACGATAGCAAAATTGTACATACCGGAATAAGATTTGAAATAAGTGAAAATAAATTAAGGCTTGTTGCAGTTGACGGTTTTAGGCTTGCAATAAGGAATGAGGATTTAGATTATATCGGCGAAGAAATGACATTTGTTGTGCCTTCAAAAACTCTTTCAGAAGTAATAAAACTGCTTGTTGACGATGACGAAACAATTTCACTCGGCGTGGGTAAGAGGCATATTGTTTTTGAGGTCGGTAGCTACAGTATTATTTCAAGGCTGCTTGACGGCGATTTTTTAAATTATAAAACGGCTATCCCAGTAACAAACACGACAAAGGTAAAGATTAATGCGAGAGAATTTATTGAGAGCATTGAAAGAACCTCACTTATAATTACGGATAAAATTAAAAGTCCCGTAAAATGCGAAATTGACAATAATACAATCAAAATATCGAGCATTACTTCCCTCGGGAGTGCAAAGGACAGAGTAAACTGCACCGTTGAGGGTAATCCTGTAATAATCGGGTTTAATAATAAATTTTTAACGGACGCTCTAAGGGCCTGTGATACGGACGAAATTCATATGAAGCTCAACGGCTCTGTTTCACCAATATTAATTCTGCCGCCCGAGGGAGAAAAATTTCTATATCTTGTTCTGCCAGTGAGGTTAAAAAATGAGAATTAAAATCAAAGTGAAAATAAAAGAAAAGGAGCGTAACTCTGTTTCTATTGATACGGATTTTATAAGGCTTGATTCTTTTTTAAAGCTTTGTAACGCTGTGCCGACGGGCGGCTATGCAAAAATAATTATTGAGGCCGGTGAGGTAAAGGTAAACGACGAGGTATGCCTTCAGAGAGGAAAAAAGCTCAGGAAGGGCGACAGTGCAGAGTTCAATAACATCATTTATGAGATAAAATAGCCTATGAATGTTTTAAAATATTCAGCATTTTCATACAGAAATCTTAAAGAGATTGAAATTTTTCCTGCCGAAGGTGTAAATGTTATTTACGGAGAAAACGGGCAGGGGAAAACCAATCTTATTGAAAGTATTTGGCTTTTTACGGGTTGTCACAGCTTTAGAACACACAGAATCAACGAGCTTATAGAAAGAGGCAAAAGCAGTGCAAAAATCGAGCTTGATTTTTTTGCATCTGGCAGAGAGCAGACGGCAACTTTAAAAATAGAAAATAAAAGGGAAGCAACACTTAACGGCATTGCCAAAAAAAGCCCCAGAACTCTTCTTGGTCTTTTTAATGCCGTTGTTTTTTCTCCCTCCACAATGTCTATTATTAAGGATGGACCAGCCGAAAGAAGAAAATTTTTGGATATTGCCATAAGTCTGACGAAGCCCGTCTATGCCTTTGAGCTTTCAAAATATCTTAAAATTGTTGGTCAGAGGAATGCCCTGTTAAAGCAAATTGCAGCAGGAAAGTTTGATACTGATATGTTGGCGCCGTGGGATGAACAGCTTGCCGTCACGGGGGCAAAAATAATAGATTACAGAGTTAAATATATCAATAGCCTGTCAGGAATCGCCGCCGATATATATGACGGTATTGCACAGGGCAAGGAGAAAATGAGCCTTTCATACATTCATAGTGACGGTAACGAAAAAGAGAATAAAGAGCTTTTACAGGTTCTGTATGACACACTTGAAAAAACAAGAAAAAGCGATGTGAAAAGGCTCGCAACGGGAGTTGGTCCTCACAAGGATGACCTTGAAATAAAAATAAACGGGATGTCCGCAAGAAGCTATGGCTCTCAGGGGCAGCAGCGTTCCTGCGCTCTTGCCTTAAAGCTGGGCGAGGCGGCTATTATAAAAAAGATAACAGGGGAACAACCTGTTGCTTTGCTTGACGATGTAATGAGCGAGCTTGACGGCAACAGGCAGAACTACCTATTAAAATACCTTGGAGACTGGCAGGTTTTCATAACCTGCTGTGACCCTTCACACCTCATGAGACTCAACGGTGCAAAGGCGTTTGAGGTTAAAAGCGGAGTAATAAAAGAAATTAGCTGAAAGAGGGTATAATATGTTTTTGCACCTGGGGCAGGATACAGTAATTACATTCAATGAAATAATAGGTATTTTTGACCTTGACAATACTACGGTTTCAAAAATAACCAGGGACAGCTTGAAAAAAGCCGAAGACAAAAAAGAAGTTATTACGGTAAGCACGGAGCTCCCGAAATCCTTTATTATATGCCAGAGCAGGGGAAATAAGCAGAAGATTTATATTTCTCAATTATCTTCCTCAACACTTTTGAAAAGAACGGGATTTGTCGAAGGGCTTGCAAACATTTAAAACCTTATTCAAGCATAATTTCGTCATTGCCGACTATTGAATTTGTTTTTGACTCGTCGTCTGCGGTTGTCTGAGCTTTAGAGCCCAAGCCCGCACAGCTGCTCAAAAAAATGCTCAAAAGTAAAACCATCACACAAGAAAAAACATATATTTTTTTCAAGGCATTTTCCCCCTTTTTGTTGATTATTATTTTTGACTTTTAATAAAACAATATACAAAAAACGCAGAAGAAAAATCCTTCTGCGTTTTTAATATCTATTATTAATTTTGTATAAGAGTGTTAATCTTTTCTGCCTGTGTTGTTGTTTCCGGGTCGTCATACACAAAATCTTTATAGGTAATATCGTTTTTAAGTACGAATGAAAGGTCAACCTCACCTATTTCCGTTAATTCGCCGGCACCCGTCACCTGAGTTGTGATTTTTGCAGACTTTGTATATGTAACATTGAGAATTCTGTCATCAAGTCTGTTAACAACACATTTTATTGTTGAGCCGGTGAAAAACTCATCATAATCACTGACTATCAGGTAATCCTTTGCCTTTTGGAATTCAGCGAGAACTTCAGCCTTGCTTTCAAGCTCGAAATATCTGCTGGTTATGGCGGCTGTGTTCTGGACAGCCTCGTCTTTAAAGGTTATAAGTATTTCATATGTATCTTCAATTTGCTCACATGTGGCGGAAAGAACATCTGTAGACAAAACAGGGTTACCTGCAAGCTGGAAGAAATCAGTAAGAGGCTCGCCGAATGTCTGTTCCTTTTTCTCGGATTTGAGCATGTAATTCTTTACTGTGGGAACAGCGGCTTTTAGGAGTTTGTTGCTGCTCTGAGCATCAGAAACATCTCTCGTTGACTCCCAGTTGAAGCCGGGATTAATGGTTTTTACGTTAGCAATAAGACCGTTAAAGTAATTGACAATTTCCGTAGCCTCAACGGGAATTGGGGTACGACTTTCGGAAATACCTTCTGTGGTTGTTGTATCCTGTCTTTTCTCCCAAAAGCTCTCCCACTTAGCTTCAAAATTATCAGAGCAGCCGGAGAGGGCGAGCACAGATGATAAAACCAATAAAAGGGCGATAACTTTTATTTTACTTTTTAACATAATCAATTCTCCCTTTCGTATAGAGCAGGTTTTTAAACAAATACCATTGAATTTCTAACATAATTAGGAAATTATGTCAAC
>JAAZFZ010000120.1 GCA_012511485.1 Clostridiales bacterium
AAAGCCATCAACCAGTTCGGGGCAATAGGTGCTGCCTGAACCAATTACTGCAACAGTAATTTCTTTCATTTCATTATCTCCTTTTATTTATATAGAAATTGTTTAAAAATCCAGTTAATGCAACCGATAACAGGTGCATTTGTAAGCTTTTTTATAATAAATTTCTTGCTGCACATTTTTTCAAGCTTTTGTTTGAGCAAGTCAATATAAATGTCGGATGGAAGCTTCGTATGAATCGACCCGGAAAGCACTACCTCGATTTCATCGCCTTCAAATGTCAGCTGTTTTGCATGAGCGGCAATCATTTGAGCACCACGCTGTGCCATGGTATCAACAGCATTAAGGGCTTGCTTATCGCCCTCATTTGCGGCTTCAAAAAAGAAATCAATCAACCGCATAATATATTTCTCAACATTCTCACCCGTAAGCTCAGAAACGCTCGAAAGAAACTGCTCCCTGTTTTTAATCCCGAATTCTCTGTAGTATTTCTGTGTAATAGCAGTTTTTTCAAGGCATAAATATACCTCATCGTAAATAAGCTTGAATGCTGTTTTTGCTATCCAATGACCATTGCCGATATCCCCCGAAAAGTCGCCCAGACCACCCAGTTGAAGCAATTTGCCGGTGCTGTCAATTGAATTACAACAAGTTCCCGTTCCGCAGTTATAACCGATTGCCGCACCGGTTTCTGAGCCTGCCATTACAACAATAAAGCCGTCATTATATATTGCAAAGTTCTTCAACCCGTAGGCTTCAAGGCGTTTTCTCATTTCCTTTTCCTGAAACGGATGGTCTATACCGGCAAGACCCATAAGAGTAAATTTAACATCACTGAGCGATACTCCGCCGCCTTTGAGCAGGCTGTTTATACCGTCCCAGATAATAGCAGAAGCTTCATCAAAGGAATTCTCCATGTTTTCGTGGTTACTACCGGGTCCTTTAGTGGATGCAACAATATTTTTCCCCTCATCAAATAGCGCATAGGCAGTTTTTGTTCCGCCACCGTCAACTCCAATGTAATAACTCATTCATTTTCCTCCATATTCTCATTCTCAAAAAACTCATGGCAAACCTCTTCAAGGCAATACTTACCCCTGCGGAATGGCTCCCTGTCAATCCATCTGCCGTTTGTAAAGTCGGGCACCGGCACCGGCATGCTGCCCATTGCTATCGACTGTTCGGAAAGGCAGGTTATCGACATATAAACGGCAGTGTCGTAAACATCAATCGGAGGGGCAAGATTATACATTGCCGATTCGACAAAAGCGCAAAGTACAAGATAATCAATCCCCTCATGCCCTGAGCGGACACCTTTATTATAGTATTCAATCCAAAGCGGATGTTCATATTTGTCTCGAAACGGCTCAAAAGGCTCCCACTCATGGTGATTTTTATGGTCGTCGTCAAGGTATATTGAATCATTATCCTCCATCCATATACCCTTTGTGCCCTGAACTCTGGCATTTCTGGAATACGGTCTTGGCAGTGTGCAGTCATGCACCAAAACAACGGTTTCGCCATGGGCACATTTAATCATGGTGGTTACAACATCGCCCTGAGTAAAATTAAAATCAGCCAGGTCATAATCCTTGCCCTTTTCTTTGAGAATCCATTCATGCAGACCTACGGCTTTCGAGGCCATTGAGGTAAGGCTAACAAAGCGATTGCCCCTGTTAATACGCAACAGTTTGCCAAGGGGAGCGAGCTCATGAGTAGGATACAATTCACCGTTACGGTTCATAAAATTATGTATCCTGCCATGCCTGATTTCCCGTCCGTTGCCAATTTCCTTTCGCAGGTCATGCTCATATCCGCCCTGAACATGGACGATTTCACCCAGAACACCCTGACGACACATATTGAAAATAGCAAGCTCGTCCCTGCAATAGCAGCAGTTCTCAAGGAGCATGCAGAATTTGCCCGTTTCCTCAGAGGTTCTGACCATCTGCCAGCATTCTTCAATTGAAGCCGCACCTCCGACCTCAATTGCGACATTTTTACCCGCTTTCATTGTGTCAATAGCAATTCTGCTGTGAGTTATCCATGTGGTGCAACACAAAACAGCAGAAATATCTTTTCGGGCAAGCAGCTCCTTATAATCAATATAGATGTCTGGCTCTTTTCCTGTGGCATCCTTGATTATTTCTGCCCCCTTCTTAGCTCTGTCTTCAAAAATATCGCAAACGGCAACAATATTCACACCGGGTATTGTTGATAATTCCCGCATCATTGAGCTACCCCTGCCGCTGCAACCGATAACGGCAAAATTAGTTTTAATTATTTCCACTTTTATTTCCCCTTTGCATGAAAATCCAAGAATTATTATACACATATAGTTAAATAAAAACAAGGCAGTGCCGGATAAAAACTTCACTATGCACTGTCTTATTATTTGAATATTTTTCTGAAGTGCCTTTGCCATTTATGAAGGTAAACGCTGATTATTCTTGTGAGTGCAAAGTCATATGCAAAAAATGTCACATTGCCCATTATGAGAAGCACAGGAACTGCAAATCTGCCAAATGATTCGGAGGTATCTAAAGTAATGCCCATAAATCTAATCATCAGAAAATATGAAACTGTGACAGTAAAATTGAAAATCATCAGTTTAACAAAGTATTCAAACACTCTTGACTTGAATTTACTTTCAATATAGGATTTTATTATCGGATAATAACCAAAAAACGCAATATATAGGATTGCCGCCTCCTTATCAGGCACCAGTATTACCGAAAGAATTCCGGTTGCGGCAAAAACTCCAAACGCCCACTTTTTATCAATTTCAATAGTTATAAAAATCAACAACGCACCTGCAGCGGCGGGTAAAGCATAGGTTAGATAGGGAAAAACAGAAAGGATAAACATAAGAGCCACAGATGCCGCGGTAATAATCCCGCCCAGAGCAGTCTTTGAGCTTTTTCTCAAGCTATCACCACCAAAAATTTATCAGCAACACGGGATAAGGTCGCCACCCATACATTCACAGCAGCAGTCGGCGCAAATCAGACCTGAACAGATGTCACAACCGCTGCAGCCTCTGTTCCCTTGTACGGAAGATGTTCTGTAACCGCCACTTCTCGAATTATTCAGATTATTAAATGCTGCCCTGTATTCTTGATTGTCGGGGTCCATATTACAAGCTGAATCAAAATTCTTCGCAGCCTCTTCGAGCCAGCCCTGACGGTATTGTGCGGAGCCTTTCAAGTAATACCATTCAGCTGTTCGGGATTGCTTTGGAATGCCGTCAAGAAGAGTATGAGCATCGTCATATCTGCCGTTTTTAATCTTTTCTCTTATATCCGAGTAATCGGAAAAGCTTGAAGAGTAATGATTATTAGCACTACCTTGCCTTGAACCGCCCCCTCCGGACCTGCTTCCCCTGTTGAGTATAATGCTATCGTATGCCTCGTCAATTTCCTTCATTTTTTTGTGGGAAATATCCGTCAAGGGGCCTCCTGAAAAATTATCGCTGCTGTATTTTCTGGCAAGCTCACGGTAAGCCTCCCTGATTTCTTGTTCAGAAGCATTTTCAGGTACTCCGAGCACCTCATAAGGATTTTTCATGCCTTTAACCATCTCTCTTCACTGAAAACTGTCATCCTGGTATTTTCAAGACCTAAATATAAAATATTGGAAATTATTTC
>JAAZFZ010000121.1 GCA_012511485.1 Clostridiales bacterium
AGGGAATAGAAATGAATGCGGCAGTCATCACAAAAAGCCATGTCAATGGATTTTTTGCGGGTTATGGCCAGAATATGTGGGGGCGCGAAAGGGATTATGAAACGGCAGTTGCGGGAACAGAGGCTGCCGGCGGCGTATCCTTCATAAATCATCCCGGAGATTTGATAGATTCTCCCGGCGACATCACAAAGGCACAGAACCCCAGAAACATCAAAAAGTATGCCGATATAATGAAAAAATACCCCTCATGCCTAGGCATAGAGATATTTAACAGAACAAATAACAGAACAAAGCATGACAGAGTGCTTTGGGACAGTATCCTCCAATCAGTTATTCCTACAGGCAGAAATGTTTGGGGCTTTTCAAACAGTGATGCCCATTATATTGACGATGTGGATACAAGCTTTGAAGTCTTTAAGATGCCCGAAAACAATGTTGATAATGTTCGCACAGCAATGGAGAGGGGCACCTTCTTTGCAATCAGCCGCTACCCGAAATATGAGCTACCCGACGATTTTCAGCCACAGGGCAAATACCCGATGGTTTCGAGAATCGAGATTGACGAGGAAAACGACTCGATAACAATCGAGGGTACGGATTATAATACAATCCAATGGGTTGCAAACGGTAATATAATAGCACAGGGCAATTCAATTGACCTAAACGATTATGAGGACATAATAACCTGCTATGTCCGTGCGCAGCTCCTTGGTGACGGCGGCGTTTGCCTGACTCAGCCATTCATTGTTGATGACGGAAATATGCAGCCTCTGCCCGAGGAACCGCCAAACGCAATTATTGAATTTATCTATGATGTGCTGGATGCAATTAAGAGCACAAGGATATATAATTTATTTGATTTCCTTATTGACGAATTGAAATAAGCTTCGGGCTGCGACATAGTGCCGTAGCCCTTTTTAAATAATTGCTTGTTTCTTACGATAATTATTAATACATCGCCATATTCGGAGTAATATGTAGTATATGACACTTGAATGGGGGGATTAAGTTGTTAATAAGGTTTTACTGCAGGATGTATCAAGCCATTCTCAGAATTGCATCAAGAGCATTGGGCTGGAGAAAACCTATTCTTGTTTCGGGTGCAGGCTCTGTAAAAAAGGTGGCAGGGTTAATTAAGGAGAAAGGAATATCTCGGGTTCTTTTGGTGACGGACAAGGGGCTTACAAGCATTCATCTGCCTGACGGGCTTATTGAAAGCCTGAAAAGCGAGGGGATAAGCTGTTTTGTATATGACGGCACTCAGCCAAACCCCACATTCGAAAACATAGAGCAGGCAGAAAAGCTCTATTCCGAAAACAAATGTCAAGCCTTTGTTGCCTTTGGAGGTGGTTCGCCAATGGACTGTGCAAAGGCGGCTGCTGCAAGGATTGTACGCCCGAATAAGCCCATCAAAAGCATGAGAGGTCTATTTAAGGTGGGCAAAAAGCTCCCGCCGTTTTTCGCCGTGCCCACAACTGCAGGCACAGGCTCCGAAACGACAATTGCTGCTGTCGTTACTGATTCAACGACTCATGAAAAGTATGCTATAAACGATTTGCACCTTATTCCGCATTATGCCGTTCTTGACCCTGAGCTGACACTGGGGCTGCCACCGCATATCACCTCAACAACGGGCATGGACGCCCTGACTCA
>JAAZFZ010000122.1 GCA_012511485.1 Clostridiales bacterium
GAGCAGAGCCAGCGCCGTGAATCATGCATTGGGCAATATAGTCATACATAAGGTTCAGGCTTGAATTGCCGCCTACGATAATATTTTTTGCACCAACCTCAAGAAGTCGGGCAAACAGCTCCTTACACTCAATAATTCCCTCAAGAATACCGTAGTTGCGGCAGTCAGCGCCGTTGGCACTTTTTGGGTTCTGAATAAGTTCCATATCTGTAAGCATGGCCATGGAAAGGTCAAGCTGGTCAACACCGGGCTTTCCCCTAGACATATCCAGCTGCAAGCCCCTTGACTTGAACTGCTCATATTCGATTCCAAGTTCTTTTATTTCAGACTCAAGCTCTTTTCGGGACATTTTTATATAGGATAGCATGGTGGTTCCTCCAAACAAAAATTCAAAAAGGATTAACAACTCAGTATATTTTAATACAAGTCACTTAATTTTGCAACATCAATCTAAAAAACTTGCAAAAAAATCGGCACAGCGGAAAATTCAACCGCTGTGCCTACAATGTCACATTTTTGAAAGAATGTCCCTGGCAACAACAACACCTGTTACAGATGCCTGCATAAGGCCTCTTGTTATGCCGGCTCCGTCACCGATGGTATAAAAACCATTAACTTTTGTTTCAAACTCCTTGTTGACCTCAACCTTTGATGAGTAGAACTTTACCTCAACTCCATAGAGAAGGGTATTTTTTGAATAAAGCCCCGGAACAATTTTATCAAATGCTCGCAGAGTCTCAATAATACTTGTCAGGTGGCGGTGAGGAAGCACAAAGGAAAGGTCGCCCGGAACAGCCGTTGTAAGAGTCGGCCTGGTGGTTGACTTTCTGAGTCTGGATTCATCCGTGCGTCTGCCGAGAAGAAGGTCACCGAGCCTCTGCACCATTACACCTCCGCCCGTGAGCATATTGCCCAGCTGGGCTATATATCGACCGTACTCAATGGGCTGGTTGAACGGCTCTGTGAATTTTGTTGAGACGAGCAGCGCAAAGTTAGTGTTTTCGGTATGGGATTCAGTGTCGGCATAGCTGTGCCCATTGATAACAGCAATGCTGTCTTTAAAAGTTTTGTTAAACCCGGCGTTGTAGTGCTCCTCGCTGACAATGCCGCCCGGATTCATGCAGAAGGTTCTGACCTTGCTTTCAAATGTATCTGAATAGTAGACCATTTTGGCTTCATAAAGATGCTTTGTGACAACATCCATAACTGAGTTTGGTACTTCGACTCTAACTCCGATGTCAACCTCATTGCTCATTATGTCAATGTCGTTTTCAGCGGCTATTTTGTTGAGCCACTCAGCTCCTCCTCTGCCGGGTGCGGCAACGACATATTTTGCCTCTATTTCTTCGACATCTCCGTTTTTATAGGTGATTACTACTCCCTTTATTTTGCTGCCACTGTCAATGACAGGGTCTGCGTGTGCACGCTCAATAAAGGTAAATCCCTCAACGGTGCAAAGATGATCATACATTCCTTTAAGCACATCATAAGAATACTCCGTCCCCATGTGCCTGACGGGGCAGCGTACCAAATTAATATTATGTTTCGAGCACTCATATGCTATTTCATCGACCTTCTTGTCATTCAGGCCGTGAATTTCCTTCGGAGCTCCGAATTCAAGATAAATACCGTCAGTATATTTTATCAGCTCACGCACCTTTTTGACGGGGAGATAGCAGGTAAGATTGCCCCCGACCTCTTCGGACAAAGAAAGCTTTCCGTCAGAAAACGCACCGGCACCTGCCCAGCCGCTCATTATGTTGCAGGGATTGCAGCGCACGCAGGTTCCGTTTTTTCTTGCGGGGCAGGCTCTTTTCTGAATGGAGATACCCTCATCAATAATCAGAACCTTCGTTTCCGGGGATGCGTTTTTATAGATTTCAAGTGCAGTGAAAATGCCAGCAGGGCCGGCACCGATTATTACTACATCATATTTTTTCAATTCTAACACCTCTAGATTAGTTTTGCACATACCCGCATATTATATCATTTACAAAAATAAAGAGCAAGATATAAAAAAGAATATATGAGAAATAATATATGGTTTATCACTTTTTGTACTTGACATCATAGAATGGTGTATGTATAATGTAGATTACAATTTAATCCACTTACAAAGGCAATGACGAAGATTGTTTTTGTCACAAACAGTATCAGAGAGCCCATGGTTGCTGCGAATGGGCACTGTCGGCAAAAGCTCATCACTTCCGAGCCGGAGTCTGAAAGCTTTTTTGAAAGCAAGTAGGTTCTCCCGCAGCGGCCGCGTTAAGGTCAAGAGCTTGTTGGAGCTTGAGGGTGCTTTGCACTGAAACTGGGTGGTACCACGGGTGAATCTCGTCCCATATTTTTAATATGGGGCGTTTTCTATTATTTTTTAAGGAGGAATAAGCATGGAATTAATTATCAGTGAGATTGCTCAGCGAATACGCACTTTGAGGATTGATATGGATTTCAGCGTTGAAGAAATGGCAAAGGCAGTCGGCAGCACTATTGAGGAATATGAGCTTGCAGAGTCGGGGAAAACTGATTTTTCGTTCACTTTTATTTACAAATGTGCCGAAAAATTCGGTGTTGATATGATTGAACTACTGACGGGAGATAACCCCAGGCTTTCCTTCTATTCCATTGTAAGGAAGGGAGAAGGTCTCCCCATGAAGCGCCGTTCCGGCTTCAATTATTATCATCTGGGCTATCGCTTCAAGGATAAGCTATGCGAGCCGTTCCTTGTAACGGCGCCTTATTCAGAAGAGGAGCAGAATAAGCCCATCACTCTCTCAAACCATGAGGGGCAGGAATTTGATTATATCATCAGCGGCAGTCTAAAGGTTGCATTCGAAAGCCACATTGAAGTATTAAACGAGGGTGACAGTGTGCTCTATGATTCCTCGCACGGTCACGGAATGATAGCCACAAACGGCGGGGACTGTGTGTTTTTAGCTATGATAATGAAAAAGCCCGATAAACCTAAGGAGTGATATTATGATAAATATTAATTTAAAATATGTCGACGAGGTCTATGACAGTGAAGGCAGAATAAAGGATTATACTTTGAAATGCCCCGAAAGCTTTAACTTTGCCTATGATGTTATTGATGAGATTGCAAAGGCCGAACCAAATCGCCGTGCTTTGCTCTGGTGCAACCCAAGAGGCGAGGAGAAGCGTTTTACTTATGGGGACTTAAAAAAATACAGTGACAAAACCGCCAATATGCTCAGAAACAGGGGCATAGGCAAGGGCGATATGGTCATGGTTATCCTCAAACGCCACTACCAGTTTTGGTTTACTATCCTTGCGCTCCATAAGTTAGGGGCAGTTATCATACCGGCAACCTTCCTTTTGACAAAGCATGATGTTGTTTACAGGGCAAATGCAGCAGGTGTCAAAGCAATTATCTGCACAGGGCAGGGGGACACGGCAGAGCATATAGATTCCGCTCTGCCCGAATGCCCCAGTGTAAAATTTAAATTAATGGTCAACGGCTTCAGAGAAGGTTGGGACGATTTCATGACCGAAATGGAAGCGGCAGATGATAAGCTTGAAAGAGTCCAAACTCAGCGCGAGGAGCCGATGATTCTATATTTCTCCTCTGGCACAACAGGTAACCCGAAAATGGCTCTCCATCCCCACACATATGCACTTTCACATCTTACAACAGCTAAGTACTGGCAGAATGTCCGCCCTGACGGCATACATTTGACGATTGCGGACACCGGCTGGGGCAAAGCAGTCTGGGGCAAGCTTTATGGGCAGATGTTTTTGGAAAGCTGCGTTTTTGTCTATGACTTTGAAAAATTCGTGCCCAGTGAAATACTTTCTATTCTTGAAAAGTATTCCATAACCTCACTTTGTTGCCCGCCTACAATGTTCAGGTTCCTGCTGCAGGAGGATGTCAAGTCCTATGATTTAAGTGCTTTGAAGTATTGCACTATTGCAGGTGAAGCACTTAACCCGGATGTATTCAACAAATGGTATGAGGAAACGGGAATTAAGCTGATGGAGGGTTTCGGGCAGACAGAAACGACAGTAACCATTGCCAACCTTGTTGGCACAGAGCCGAAACCCGGCTCAATGGGCAAGCCAGTACCCCATTATGATATCGACCTTATTGATGAGAACGGAAATTCGGTTCCCCCCGGAGTCACGGGCGAAATAGTTATTCGAACAGAAAACAAAATCCCGTTCGGCCTGTTTAATTGCTATTACCGTGACGAGTCCAAAACAGCGGAAGCCTGGGACGGCAAAATATACCATACTGGCGACACGGCATGGAAGGATGAGGACGGATACTACTGGTATGTCGGAAGAACGGACGATGTGATTAAATCCTCAGGCTACAGAATAGGCCCGTTTGAAATTGAGAGTGTTCTGGCTGAACACCCTGCGGTGCTTGAATGTGCGGTAACAGCAGTGCCTGACGAGCTGCGAGGCAACATCGTCAAGGCAACAATAGTTCTCAAAAAAGGGTTTACCGCCTCAGAAGAACTGAAAAAAGAACTCCAGACTTTTGTTAAAAAGGAGACTGCACCCTACAAGTACCCGAGATTGATTGATTTTGTCGATGAGCTGCCCAAAACGGTAAACGGCAAGATTAGAAGAGCGGCTATCCGTATGAATGATTCAAATACAAAATAAAAATCTAAAAACCCACCGCTACAGAAGTATGGCGGTGGGTTTTGCACAAATATTCTTACGATTAATGAACAAAACGGCCCGAAAATCATCGAGCCGTTAATATGTTTTTTAGATTACTGGTAATCTACTGTAGAGTTAGAGGATTTGTTTTTGATAATCACGTCAACTGCCTGGAGAGAATTCTTCGTTGCTAGGTCAATACTTGCGCTCTTTTCAATTGTCTTGTTTTTATCGGATTTGAGTAATTCCTCAAGGTAACTTGAATAATCATCCTGTGTATGCTTTTCTTTAAGGTCTGTCTTCCAATTTAGGTCATCCTTGTTATTTGAAACAAAGTACATTATGTGATAGCCGTAAGTTGACTCAACAATGCCGGTGTCGCCCGCTTTTCTGGCTTTATCGAAGCACCAGTTGTCAAACGAATCGACCATGCTTCCCGAACGGACATCATCATAAAGACCGCCGTTTTCCTTAGAGCCTTCATCCTCAGTTTTTTCCTTAGCCAATTCAGCAAAGCTATCCTCAGTAGCTTTTCCGTCTTTCCATTCTTTATAGATTTCTTCAGCCTTTTCCTTTGCGTCAGCCTTTTCCTTAGCTGTCGGTGTGCTCGAAGATTCATTGAACTTTACAAGTATATGGCGCACATCAATAGTGTTGAGCGGATACTGCGTTTGTGTGAGAAGAACGACAAAACAGGCAGTGTCTGTTGTGAAGACGGACTTGTCAAGGGGCTTCCTGTCGTCGCCAAAAGCCCATTTTGCAGCATCTTTTGAAATTGTGGACTCAAGTGAGCTGAAGGCTGTTCTGTAGAATTCTGTTGCCGAATCCGCATTAAATTCCTCAGCATCTTCTTGCTCTTCTTCATTCTCTTTCGACGCAGAATCCTCAACCTTTTTGTTGTATTTTTCAGACGCTTTGATAAAGGACTCTTCGTCGGTTATCTCGTCAAGCATATCCTCAGCCATGTTTTTGACGCTTGACTTTTCGGCTTCCTGTCTCTTTTTCAAATCATCCTCGGATTCGTCCTTATCCTTAGTCAGGGTTTCAATATCAAACTTAAAATATCTCACGCTGACAACATCATGGTCATCGGGATTTTTATTATATTCCTCAACAAGCTCTTTGTCGGTATATGAATCGCTGAACTCTTTTTGCTTGTCTTCCTGCAATCTTGAAACAATCGTTGTAATTTCCAGATAATTTCTGTAAACCTTTTTGTTTACACCGTTACCGAAAAAGAGTTTCAAAAATGCATCAGTGCCGAGGTTTGATTTCACGGCTTGCTCACGCAACTCCTCCATGTTTTTGTCAACATCTTCGATTTCTTCCTTTGTCAGCTTATACCCATTAGCCAGAGCGTCAGAGTACAGCACGAACATTTCTGTTAAAGACTTAATTGTTTCTTTTTGCAGATGCTCGTCCCACATATAATAATTGCCGTCCTCATCCTGGAAGGGGCTTTGCTGGTCAGCGGGCGCCGTAGTATCACTGAAACCGTAAACATCATAGCC
>JAAZFZ010000123.1 GCA_012511485.1 Clostridiales bacterium
GTGCAGGCTTGCATAAAATACGGCTGCCCGTGCGAATTTGTGCTAAAGGATATCAGCACCGTCAATTATAATCCCGAAAATCTGATTGTCTGGGCAAAAACAGTTTCCCAGACTCTTGATGAATACTATGGGGAGTGACACTATGGTTAAAATGCGGAACCCTTGGAAGGGCACCATGACTAAGCGGGAAAGATTCTATAATCAGATGCACTATGAGTTCGATTTGCAGTATTCCATCCCGCTCATGGAACGCTGCGCTTATACCTATTACGGTTGCTGCGAGCCTCTTGATAATAAGATGAAGATACTTGAAAAGATACCTAATCTACGCAAAATAGGAGTAAGCCCTTGGGCAGATGTTAACAAAATGGCAGAACAACTCGGTGGAAAATATGTCTATGCACGCAAGCCAAACCCCGCAAATGTGGCTATTAAAACTAGCCCGGAAATCGTTCGCAGAGAAACCGAGCAGACCGTGCAGGCTTGCATAAAATACGGCTGCCCGTGCGAATTTGTGCTAAAGGATATCAGCACCGTCAATTATAATCCCGAAAATCTGATTGTCTGGGCAAAAACAGTTTCTCAGACTCTTGATGAATACTATGGGGAGTGACACTATGGTTAAAATGCGAAACCCTTGGAAGGGCACCATGACTAAGCGGGAAAGATTCTATAATCAGATGCACTATCTCCCCTTTGACCGAACTGTCAATATGGAGTTCGGTTATTGGGATGAAAACTATGAACAATGGAAGATGTTCACTCAAAACGGCATAACCGACGAGGGTAAGGCAAATGAATTCTTCTCCTTTGAGGCCTCTCCTGTTATAGGAGGAAATATTTGGATGAGCCCCGGCTTTGAAACAAAGGTGATTTCCGAAACGCAGGATAAGAGAATTTCAATCAACGGTGACGGGCTTTATTTTGAATCGCCCAAAAACGGTCATTCGACTATCCCCCGCTACATAAAATCCTCCGTAAATACTCCTGAGGACTGGAAAAAAATCAAAGAAAAGCATTTCAGACGGGGCGATTTCAGAAACCCGAACACGGAGAAAATAAAAGCCCTCTGCCGCCCCGACAGGGATTATCCCGTTGGCATAAATGTCGGCTCCATGATAGGCAAAATCCGAGATATGCTCACAATGGAAGGGCTAGCCTATGCGGTTTATGACTACCCTGAAATGGTTGAGGATATGGTTGAAACTGCCTGCGTCATTGTTGAAGATTTCCTTGACGCTACCCTGCCCTGCGGTAAGTTCGACTTTGCCTCCGGCTGGGAGGATATTTGCTGCAAAAGTGGGCCGCTAGTTTCAATGGATTTTTTCAAAAGTGTTGTTGTGCCAAGATATAAAAGAATCGGAAAAAAGCTGCACGATAATGGCATAGATATCTGGTATATGGACTGTGACGGAGATGTCCGCCCACTGCTCCCCTATTTTCTTGAGAGCGGAATAAACTGCCTTTTCCCTTATGAGGTCAATTCCTGCGCTCACCCGGCAGAACTGCTCAGTGAATACGGCAAGGATTTGAGAATTATGGGCGGTTTTGATAAAATGAAGATGATTGAAGGTAAAGAAGCGATTAAAAAATACATGGACAGCATTGCCCCTCTGGTTCAACGAGGGGGCTTTATCCCATTCTGCGACCATCGTTGCCCGCCGGATGTTACCGAAGAGAACTATTTATACTATCTGGATTTGAAAGAGGAATATTTCGGCTTAAAATAATACGGAGGGTAATACTATGACTCATAAGCAGAGAGTTATTGCGGCTCTTGAGAAAAAAATACCAGACAGAGTTCCCACCTTTGAATTGGAGTTTCAGATTGAGGAGGAAATGTTCGGAGAAACCTTCGATTACAGCCTCGTTACAAAGGAAAGCCTTGCGGCATGCGGAAAAAAGGAGAAGGAAATCCGCTTTGAGAGACTTGCAGAGCACATAGCGGAGTTGTTCCTCGAAAAGCTCGAATATGACAGCATACCCCTGTGCGGAGATTATTATCCGAAGGATGATGACCACCTGGAGTTTGTTAAAGTGCTGAGAAAAACAATCGGTGACAGTGCGTGTATGCTCTGGCACGGTGACGGTACATACAGTATCCCCGACGGAAACGCAATGTATGACTTTGCATACAGGATTGCCGATGATTATGAGGGTGTGCTGGCGCAGGCGGACAGGATGGCGCAAAGGGCAATAGAAAGAAATAAAATCTATGCCGATGCGGGAGTTGATGTTTTCATACTCTGCGACGATTATTGCTACAATTCCGGCCCGTTTGTTTCGCCTATAATGTTCTCAGAAATAATTACGCCGTACCTTGCAAGAATCATTGAGGAAATCAGAAAAATGGGCTGCTATGCCGTCAAGCACACCGACGGGAATATAATGCCCATAATAGACCAGCTCGTTTTAGCTAATCCCCACGCGCTTCATTCACTTGACCCCATGGCAGGCGTTGACATAAAGGAAGTCAAGGAGCTTTACGGTGACAGAGTAGCTCTTTGTGGAAATGTCAACTGCGCCCTAATGCAGACGGGGACAGATGATGAAGTCAGGCAGAGTGCAGAATACTGTCTTAAGCACGGCAAGCCCAACGGAGGATATGTTTTCTGTACAAGCAATGTCCCCTTTAAAGGGCTGCCTGCCGAAAGGTATAAAATGATTCTTGATATTTGGAAGAAAAACAGAGACTACTGAAATCAGAACTGAATATTTATTACAAAGATACCCGCAGGTCCTGAGGACTGCGGGTTTTTCAAGATTTGAATAATTTTTGTATTGTCATTGCTCCTATCAACTGCTATAATTATACACAGCAAGATTTGCAAATAATTTAACATGGAAGTGAGGCGCAATATGATTGTTTCAACAACACCTGCAATTGAGGGCAGAAAAATAAAGGAACACAGAGGCATAGTTTTCGGCGAGGTCATTTCTGGTGTTAACTTCGTTAAGGATTTTACAGCAGGTCTTTCTGACTTTTTTGGCGGGCGCTCAAGCACATATGAGAACGAGTTAATTGAGGCAAGAAACAATGCTCTTTTTGAGATGCAGCAAAGAGCCCAGCAGCTGGGAGCCAATGCTGTTGTAGGCGTTGATGTTGATTATGAGGTGCTCGGTGCTAAC
>JAAZFZ010000012.1 GCA_012511485.1 Clostridiales bacterium
CATTTGAGCTGCTCGACACAATGGCGCAATGCCAAAAGATTGCAAAGCATCTGCATCTGCCCGTCCAAAGCGGCAGCAACAGGGTGCTCAAAGAGATGAACAGGCACTATACGAGAGAAAAATATCTTGAGCTGATTGCTTACGCAAGGGGCGTTATGCCTGATTTATCAATTACCAGCGATATTATAGTCGGTTTCCCCGGTGAAACCTATGAGGAGTTCTGCGAAACTCTCTCTCTCGTTGAACAGGCTAAGTTTACCTCTCTTTTCACTTTTATCTATTCGCCCAGAGAGGGCACAAAGGCCGCCTCGATGCCCGATAATATCAGCAGGGAGGAAAAGGGCAGATGGTTTAGGGAGCTTCTCGATTTGCAGGAGAAAATTGCAGGTGAAAGAACCGCACAAATGAAGGATAAGGTTTTCAGGATACTTTGCGAGGAAGAATCAAAAGAGGGTATTATGCTGGGCAGAACGCAGGGCAATGTGATTATTGAATTCCCCGGGGAGGACAAGCTAATAAGCTCATTTCTAAATGTCAAGGTTACTGAGCCGTTAACATGGGTTGTCCGCGGAGAGTTAGTATAATTAATTTAAAAAGGAGTAATACAATGGATTTAATTCAAATGACAAGAGAACTCGGCAAGGCAATTCAGGAGGATGAGCGCTATATAAAGTTCCATAAGGCCCGTGAGGCAAACGAGGCTGATAAGGAATTGACGGATTTAATTAATCAGATTCAGCTTGTTCATATGTCATATCAGCATGAGGCTGAAAAAGAGGATGCCGACGAGAGCAAGCTTAACGAATATGAAAAAGAGTTTCAGGGGCTATACAGCAAGGCAAAAGCCAACCCCAATATGCAGAGATACGAGGCTGCTATGAATGAAATAGATGCACTTATGAAGAACATTACAGGCATACTTTCATGCTGCGCCATGGGTGAGGATGCAGATACCTGCGAGCCTGAGCACGGTTGCACAGGTTCATGCGATTCCTGTAGCGGCTGCCATTAAGTATTACAGCTTACAATTGATTCCGAGGTGATTTTTTGGCTGAATTGACTCCTATGATGAAACAATACTTTGAGATTAAAAAGGACTACCCGGACACTATCCTCATGTACAGACTAGGCGATTTTTACGAGATGTTCTTTGACGATGCAAAAATAGCGTCAAGGGAGCTGGAGCTTGTCCTGACTGGTCGGGACTGCGGGCAGGAGGAGCGTGCCCCTATGTGCGGCGTGCCTTTCCACAGTGCCGATTCATATATTGCACGCCTTGTTTCAAGGGGTTTTAAGGTCGCTATCTGCGAGCAGATGGAGGATCCTGCCACAGCCAAGGGTATTGTTAAGCGTGATGTCATAAGAGTGATTACGCCGGGGACTGTCATTGAGAGTGATATGCTCGACGAGGCAAAGAATAATTTCCTCGCCTGTGTATATTATTCCGAAAAAAGGGCGGGAGTCTGCTTCATTGATGTTTCAACGGGTGCCCTTCACCTGACTCAGCTAGGTGAGAGCGGCACGGATAACAGGATAATCAACGAGCTTGGCCGTCTCTGGCCTGCGGAGGTACTGTTAAACGCCGAGGTTTCAAATATGCGAAAGGTAATGGATTTTATCTGCAATCGCCTGGGTGCCTCGGTTGAAACCCTTTCAGCCGGGGAATTTCTGCCAGCCGTTGCCGAGAAAACCGTTCTCGGGCATTTTAAATCGGATTCACTCGAAAGTCTCGGGCTTTCTGGAGGGGAAGAGGCTGTCTGCGCTCTGGGTGCTGCCATAAGCTATCTGACCGAGGTTCAGAAATCCAATTTAGAAAACATAAAGGAAATCAATTTTTATAACGAATCCCAGTTCATGATGCTCGATATTTCCTCCCGCCGGAATCTGGAGCTTTGCGAAACCATGCGAAGCAGGGAAAAGAGAGGAACCCTTCTCTGGGCTCTCGACAAAACTAAAACTCCCATGGGAAAAAGGATGATAAGAAGCTGGATTGAACAGCCCCTTGTCAACCCCACGCAGATTGTAAAGCGTCACAATGCCGTTGAGGAGCTGCTCAACGATGCCGTTTTGCGGCAGGATTTGATTATTGCCCTCAACGATATCTGCGATATGGAAAGGCTAATCACACGCATTGTTTACGGCACGGCAAATGCAAAGGAGCTCAAGGCACTTGCCTGTGCAATTAAATGGATGCCCACGCTTAAAAGTGGGCTGGAATCCTGCAAATCCGCCTTGCTCGAAAAGCTGTTTAGTGAGATTGACACGCTTGACGATATCTCAAAGCTTATTGACGATGCAATTGTGGAGGAGCCGCCTTTTTCCGTTCGTGAGGGCGGCATGATAAAAGATGGCTTTAACTCTGAGCTTGACAGCCTGAGGGCGGTGGCAAGTGACGGAAAGGGGTACATAGCCTCCATTCAGGCAAATGAGCAGGAGAGAACGGGGATTAAAAAGCTTAAAATCGGATATAACCGTGTATTCGGATACTATATAGAGGTGCTAAATGCATACAAGGAGCTGGTGCCTGAGGAATACATAAGAAAACAGACTCTCGCAAACTGCGAAAGATACATAACACAGGAACTCAAAGAGCTTGAAGCTAAGGTTCTCGGCGCACAGGAGCGGATTGTCAGGCTCGAGTACGAAATATTCAGCGAGGTCAGGCAAAAAACGGGCGACCAGCTTTACAGAATTCAGAGAACGGCGCAGGCTGTAGGTGCTTTGGATGTTCTTTGCTCGTTTGCACAGGTTGCCGCACAGAACAATTATTGCAGGCCGGATATGATTGACGGCGACGAGCTGAGGATTTCAGACGGCAGACACCCTGTTGTCGAGCTCATGCTCGAAGGAGTGCCGTTTGTCCCGAATGACACCTTGCTTGACTGTTCGGAAAACAGATGTGTCATTATCACAGGCCCGAACATGGCGGGCAAATCAACATATATGCGTCAGGTGGCATTAATTACACTTATGGCGCAGGCAGGCAGCTTTGTGCCGGCTGGCAGTGCTTCTATAGGTATAGTTGACAGTATTTTTACGCGAGTCGGCGCATCAGACGATTTGGCTTCGGGTCAGTCAACCTTTATGGTGGAAATGAGCGAGGTGGCTCAGATTCTCAAAAATGCAACGAAAAAAAGTCTGATTATTTTTGACGAGATAGGCAGAGGAACTTCAACCTTTGACGGCATGAGTATAGCACGGGCTGTGCTGGAGTTTGCTGCCGACAATAAAAAACTCGGTGCAAAAACACTGTTTGCAACTCACTACCATGAGCTAACGGAGCTTGAGGAGCATATTGAAGGGGTTAAAAACTATAATATTGCCGTCAAAAAACGTGGGGACGACATTACCTTCCTCAGGCGGATAGTCAGGGGCGGGGCGGACGGTAGCTACGGCATTGAGGTCGCAAAGCTTGCGGGTGTGCCGAATACGGTTGTCAGCAGGGCAAAGGTAATTCTCAAAAAGCTTGAGGAGCAAAACGGAAGGCAGGTTCCCTCTCCCCATACTTCCGATGGGGAAAAAGACGAGCCGCAGATAACCTTTGCTTCAAATGCGGGCAGCGAGATTATTGCAAAGCTCAGGGCGTTAGATGTGATTACCCTGACACCAATTGAAGCTCTCACATTGCTTTAAGAC
>JAAZFZ010000124.1 GCA_012511485.1 Clostridiales bacterium
CCTCCTAACTGCATTTAGAGTATAACATTCAATTGTTTCGGTTTTTATTACAATTAATGTCTAAATTATAAACATTTGTTTACAACTTTGTTACAAACAAAAAATCATGGATTTATTATGATAATATCTAAAATATAATAAAAACTTATTCGAATGACCCTTGTGCCAAGAAAATAAATGGTAAATAATGCTTTATTTTTTGGTAAATTATGATATAATATATTTACTGAATTAATAGTCTTGGGAGGGGGTTAATAATGGTTGTTAAGGATGCTATTAGCATTAAGCGTGCCGCGCATCCGGAGGATATTGGTGTTTCAAGCCGTGAATTAGCAAATTTTTTTAAAGACATATCTGATAGCAACATTGAATTGCATAGTATTATGGTCCTCCGCCACGGCAAGGTCGCATTTGAGTTTTGGCACAAGCCCTATGCCGCTCATATACCACACACAATGTATTCGGTCAGCAAATCCTTCACATCGGCAGCAGTCGGCTTTGCGGTTGAAGAGAGCCTCATTTCGGTAGATGCCAAGGATATAGATTTTTTCCCCGAATACAGACCTCCGGTTTATGACGATAACCTTGAAAACCTGAAGGTATTCCATCTTTTGACAATGACCGCAGGCAAGGATGTCAGTGTTCTCACTGATAAATCCAAAAAACGCTGGATGAAGGACTTCTTTGATGCCAAGTGGGCATTTGCCCCAGGTGAAAGCTGGCGTTATATAAGTGAAAACCAATATGTACTCTGCGCTATTTTGCAGAAAGTTACCAAAATGACTGTAATCGATTACTTAATGCCCAGGCTGTTTGAGCCGTTAGGCATTGACCGCCCTTTTTGGGATACTGACTGCAACGGTATTGAAGCCGGCGGCTGGGGTCTTTTTATTAAAACGGAGGACCTTGCGAAATTCATTCTTTGCTATATGCAGGGCGGCAAATTCGACGGCAAACAGGTCATTCCCCAAAAGTGGGCGGAGGAATCTGTTAAGGGGCTTGTCAGTAACGGGCAGTACAAGCAAGCTGATTCAACAAGCGTCTACGGCTATTGCTTTTGGAGAAACGGCGGTTGCAAAAACTCCTACCGTGCGGACGGAATGTTCTCCCAATTCGGATTTGTGTTTGAGGATTATGACGCAGGAGTGATTATTACTGCCAGTGAAGTGTTTGAGCAAAAAATGAGGGATTGTGTCTGGAGGCACTTTCCAAAGGCATTTATCGAGGAAAACGGGGAGCCTTATGCTGATGAAGCTACCCTTTCAAAGCTGACCATTCCTCCCCTTCCTGAGCTTTCAAAGGCACCCAGATGCTTCCAAATGGAGAAGAGGCTTGAAGGTAAGATGATTAAAATGAAAAGGCCGATAGCTCTCAACCAGGCAGGATTCACTGTGAGCATGATGCCCCTTGCTGTTTTCTATATGTCTGCGGATATGGCAGGTAATATGGACTATCTCAGATTCAGGTTTGGTAAGGATAGCTGCAAGCTGAGCTGGTCTGAGGGCAAAGTGCGCAACACAATCCTGTGCGGTATGGACGGCATCGGCAGAAAATGCAGGATAACCCTAGGCGGCATTCAGTTCACGGTAAGTTGCAGTGCCGCATGGAAGAACCAAAACACCCTTCAGGTGTGGGTCAGGCCGCTTGAATCCATTTGTCAGCGTCGGCTGACCTTTGTGTTTGATGGGAATAATGTAAAAATGATTCCCAGAAGCTCACCTGAACTCGGCACGATAGCCGATAATATTGCGCAGGGAGCCGGTGAATTCATTGGCAATCCCTTTTTAACTAGAATTGCTCAGTCAATCCTTGAAAAGGGATATGTTGTCCTTGAGCCAACTCACAGGGGGCAGATTAGATAGGCATAGAAAATAATTATTGGGGGGATGTGGAGCTTTGACCTTATATAAAACTTTTTTAACAGTTGCAATTGCGCTGGAGATACCTTTTATCCCAATGTTTTTAAAGGCAGCATGGCCGAAAAAGTGCATTAAATCACTGGCACTGAAAATGATTTGTGCATCTTTGTTTGTTATTTCGGGTTTTTTATGCGTTGCCATTTCGGGTAACTATACTGACTATGCAAAATACATAATTATCGGCTTGATTTTCGGATGGTTCGGGGATTTATTTCTGCACATATTGAGTGATAAAATTATTTTCTTTCTTCTGGGCTTGTTCAGTTTTCTGATAGGGCATGTTTTCTATATTCGTGCTTATATTTTTCAAATAACAAGCATTACAGGAATTACAAGCTTTATTAATATTTATGAGGCTATGGCGGCAGCAGCCATACTCGGGGCGGTGCTTATATAC
>JAAZFZ010000125.1 GCA_012511485.1 Clostridiales bacterium
AGACGCATATAATGCATTATTTTTGAAAGGGAATGGTATCATGGTGAAAACAGAACATTCAAAAAAAACCGAGAAAACACTTCTGCGCATAGTATTACTTGCGCTGTTTTCAGCAATGGCATTTGTACTTTATTTATTCGAATTGCCTGTTTTTCCTGCTCAGCCGCATCTCAAGCTGGATTTCAGCGATATTCCGGCTCTTATCGGCTCAGTTATTTTTGGGCCGGTTTTCGGAGTTCTGGTCGAGCTAATAAAAAATGTAATTGAACTCGTTGTAAAAGGCTTTGGCAGCCAGATGGGCTTTGGTAACATAATGAATTTTGTTGTCGGCTGCGCATTTGTTGTGCCATTTTCAATTGTATTCAGGCATATAACAAGCAGAAATAAAAACAAAAAAGCTTTGGCAGCCGTATTAGCGGGAATAGTTTCAGTCGTGAGCATCTTGCTTTTTGGTGCTGTAGGGAACTACCTGATAGCTCCGCTATTTTTTAAATTATTTTTGGGCATTGAGCTTTCTAAAGCTGCCTTGTGGTCTGCGGTTGGTTGGGCAACAGCCCTCAATGCAGTAAAGGGAGCAATGCTCTGGGCAGCCGCTCTCCCGCTGGTAGCCGTAATTAAAGAAAGGCTCGGCAAGGAGCTTAAAAAAGCTCAACAATAATAAGGCAAACAATACTTTTTCGACAAGCTATATATATTACAATATATATCAGGCAGTATATAAAGGCAATGCTTTGTCAACAAAAATGGCAGGAGGTTAACCCCTCCTGCCAAAAGTTTTTCCGTGCAATGGACCTACCGTATATTAATCTAACGATAAGCCCTCTGTAACAGTACGGCACACATAAACCTCGCCTATTGGTTGCCTTAACTCCCCGGCACAGGCAAGGGCATCCGCTTCATTGTCAAAAACCCCGAAAACGGTCGGCCCGCTGCCGCTCATGAGGCACATCAGAGAATTATGCTCCCTCATGATTCTTTTTATCTCCACACGCTCTGCAACCTCAACGAACTGCTCAAAAACATTGCAGGCGTTTTTGCAGATGCCGCCAAAATTGCTGTTTGCCGCAGCATGGAGCACCGCCGCATTGTTTGGGTGGCGGACATATTCGCATTTTTCAAATGCCTGATATGCCTCTTTGGTAGAAACCGAGCATTCGGGCTTTGCAAGCACAATAAGCATTTCACCGATAGGGGGCAGGGGGGACAAAACGCCGCCGATATCCTGAGAAAGCCTTGTACCGCCCGTCAGGCAAAAGGGAACATCGGCTCCGACCTTTATGCCTACCCTGCAAAGTTCAAAATCAGTCAGTTTCGTTTCGTATATTCTGTTTAGTGCCGCAATAACGGCGGCACCGTCGGCACTCCCGCCCGCAAGCCCTGCGGCATGGGGAATGTGCTTTTCGATATGGATTTTTGCGCCGCCCCTTATCCCTGTAGCCTCAAAAAAGGCCTTGCAAGCTTTAAAGGCAATGTTCGTTTTATCCGTCGGGATTTCGGGTGCGGAGCAGGTGATTTCAATTCCCTTGGGAGCTTTTTCAACAGTCACTGTGTCATACAACCCGACTGACTGCATAATCATAAACAGGCTGTGATATCCGTTTGGGAGAGTTGAAACTATATCCAAATGAAGGTTAATTTTAGCCGCGGCTTTGACGGTGGTCTTCATAATATCAGTCCTACCCTTGTCGGTTTTTTTATCATTCTTATTCTAGCCAGAGACCCGTTTTATTTACAGTTTACAGCAAATTATAGTATTGTCAATCATATAAGTTGCTTTGAAATGTTCAAATCGAAGGCGCATACTGTAAAGTAATATGACTTTACTTCTGCATTTTCATTACATATTCGCCCTGTTTTGTCGATTTTCTTATGATATCTGCCTTTTGTACAGCACAGGCTGTAAAGCTTTAAACTTTACAGCCTGAATTATATTTTTTTATATCAGCTTGCGCATTTTTTACCTTCTATTTTGAGATCCTCAACAAATTCGTCTATTCTTTTGAGAGCGGTTTTAATATGCTCTGTTGAATAACAGTAGGATACTCTGACATATCCCTCGCCGCAGTTACCGAATGCAGTGCCCGGAATCACCGCAACATTTTTTTCTTTAAGGAGCTTTTGACAGAATTCGTCGGAGCTCAGACCTGTGCTTTTAATGCAGGGGAAGCAGTAGAAGGCACCCTCAGGCTCAAAGGTGCTAAGCCCCATTGAGTTGAACCCGTCAACAATCAGCCGCCTGCGGTTGTCATATGCCCTGCGCATTTTGTCAACATCGGGTGCGCCGTTCCTCAGTGCTTCAATTGCCGCATACTGTGCAACCGTCGGTGCGCTCATAATTGCGTGCTGATGCATTTTGGTCATGGCTGCAATCAGAACCTCAGGCCCCAAAGCATAACCTAAGCGCCAGCCCGTCATTGCATATGCCTTTGAAAAGCCGCTGACAATAACCGTTCTCTCCTTCATACCGGGTATTTCGGCCATTGAAACATGCTTTTTGCCGCCGTAGGTGAATTCACCGTATATTTCATCTGAAACAACAATAATATTAGTGTCCCTAATAACCTCGGCAATCGCCTCAAGGTCCTCACGCTCCATAATGCCGCCCGTTGGGTTGTTCGGGTATGTCAGAACAAGGAGCTTTGATTTCGGAGTGATAACCTTTCTGAGAGCTTCGGGTGTCAGGCGGAATTTATCCTCCTCTTTTGTAACAATAGGGACATAGACACCGTCACTGACACAGGTCAGGGGAGAATAGCAGACATATGAGGGCTCGCAAACCAGCACCTCATCGCCCGGTTCAAGCAGAACACGAAAGCAAAGGTCGAGAGCCTCCGAGCCGCCAACGGTTATTAAAATTTCATTTTTACCCTTATAATCAACATTGAAGTTCCTTTTATAGTAGTTTGCTATTTCATTCCTTAGAACAGTAAGACCCAGGTTGGAGGTGTATTTTGTGTGCCCCTCCTCAAGCGCCTTAATGCCTGCCCTGCGAATATTTTCAGGTGTCTGAAAATCCGGCTCGCCGATACCAAGCGAAACGACATCCTCAATTTCTTCAACAATATCAAAAAACCTTCTTATACCGGAAGGCTTCACATCCCTTATTTTTGTGTTGAGCGCATTAGTAAAATCCATGACAATCTCCGTTATTCTATAGGTATTTGTGTGGGTTCCCGTTTCTGAAAAAGTGTCACACTGCGAAAGCCGCAGCGTTTGGCAATTTCCATGCCCTTGTTTATGCCGGCGCCGAGATGCTCGGCTAAATGAGCGTCGGAGCCGATTGTGATATATTCACCGCCAAGCTCCTTAAAGCGGCGCACGATTTCTTCGTCCGGCATTGTGGCGTGAATATTCTGCCTTAACCCCGAGGTGTTAATTTCGAGCGCCTTCCCATTTTTTGCGACAGTCTCAAGTATTGCGTCGATTTGCTCGGCATAAACCGAAATATCAACAGGTATGTTATGCTCACCGCATATGTATCTGAGCGGGTATGTCAGGTGGGCGAGTGTGTCAAATCCTGCCCATTGTGCAAGAAGAAGCTCCTCGTCAAAATACTCCCTGAGCAGCCTGTAAATTCCATCAATATCATATTGCTCATATTTGAGGAACCAGAAATCCTCCATATTACGAAGATTATGGATGGAGCCGATAATAAAATCATAGCTGCGTGAAGAAATAAGTTCCTCAGCTGTTTTAGTATCATAGGTGGGCTGACCCAGCTCAATCCCAGCACACACAATCAGCTTGCCTCTGAATGCGGAGCGTGCCTTGCCTATTTCAAAAAAAGATTGGGCAGCAGTCCTGCCAAAGTCCTTTTCCTTAAAGTAGTCAATTTCAACATGATCAGTGAAAGCAACGCCTCTAAGACCTTTGTTGACTGCATTTTCACACATAAACATTGTAGAATGTCTTCCGTCAAATGAATTGTCGGTGTGAGCATGCATATCAAGCATCTTCCTGTACATGAAAACATCCCCTAATAAATTATGCCGGCTGCCTGTAACTTGAGCGGCAGTCAAAGAGATATAACAGGCATAATAATAACATATATTCAAACGGAATAACAGTAGGAAATTAAATTTTAATTAATGTGGCACAAAAAAGGCAGGTTTACGATAAATAATTCAATGAAAATCCTATTTATCCAAAATAATTAGCGAACAATTGGACAAAAATGGTTATCTCCCTAAGTTTTTTTAAAAACAGTGCATATTGAAAGCAAACATTGTTTGTGATAAAATAAACATTAATAATTTTAGGGAGTGCTTGTATGCGAGCAGTAATAACAGTGGTCGGCAAGGACATGGTCGGTATTCTTGCGGGAGTATCGGGTCTTTGCGCTGAGTGCGGAGCCAATGTAATTGAGGTATCGCAGTCGATTCTTCAGGATATGTTCTGCATGATAATGCTTGTTGACATGAGCAAAAGCAGTGTTAAATTTTCGGATTTTTCGGATATACTCCAAGAATCCGGCAAAAAAAAAGGTCTTGTCATTCATGTTATGCATGAAGATATTTTTAATTCAATGCACAGAATATGATAAGGCGGTTTGAGAATGATTAATACCAGGGATATATTGGAAACAATCCACATGATTAAGGATGAAAATCTTGATATCAGAACAATAACGATGGGCATTTCGCTCCTTGACTGCATTTCAACCGATGCAAAACAAGCGTGTGACAGAATTTATGATAAAATAACAAGAGTAGCCGGGAACCTTGTCAGGGTCGGCTATGACATTGAAAAAGAATACGGCATACCGATTATTAATAAAAGAGTATCGGTAACGCCCATTGCAATGATTGCCGCCGCAAGCGGAGGGGACCCTGTCCGCTTTGCCTTGACTCTTGACCGAGCGGCTAAGGAGCTGGGCATCGACTTTTTGGGAGGCTATTCGGCACTTGTGCAAAAAGGCTTTGCCGCAGGTGACGAGAGGCTGATAAGGAGCATACCCGAGGCTTTGAGCTCAACTGAATTTGTCTGCTCTAGTGTCAATGTAGGCTCAACCAAGGCAGGCATTAACATGGACGCCGTTGCCTTAATGGGCAAAATCATTAAAGAGAGCGCTCAAAGGACTGCTGACGCTTGCTGCATTGGTGCGGCAAAGCTGGTCGCCTTCTGCAATGCGCCTGAGGATAATCCCTTTATGGCAGGTGCTTTCCATGGAGCGGGCGAGCCTGACTGTGTAATAAATGTCGGCGTTTCCGGCCCGGGAGTTGTTCGCCATGCCCTGAAAGAATGTCCTGACGGTGATATTACCGATGTGGCGGATATAATCAAAAAGACTGCTTTTAAAATAACAAGGATGGGGCAGCTTGTCGCAAAAGAGGCGGCAAAGAGGCTCAATGTTCCGTTTGGGATTGTTGACCTTTCACTTGCTCCCACACCCGCGGTCGGTGATTCTGTCGCCCATATTCTTGAAGAGATGGGGCTTGAGCACTGCGGCGCTCACGGAACAACGGCCGCACTTGCAATCCTGAACGATGCCGTCAAGAAGGGCGGAATAATGGCATCGTCCCATGTCGGCGGGCTTTCCGGAGCGTTTATTCCCGTAACCGAGGATGCCGGTATGATTGAGGCAGTCAGAGCGGGCAGCCTCACTATCGAAAAGCTCGAGGCAATGACGGCAGTGTGCTCGGTCGGTCTTGATATGCTTATTATTCCGGGGGATACTCCGCCTGAGGTCATATCCGCAATCCTTGCCGATGAGGCGGCAATAGGCATGATAAACTCAAAAACAACAGCAATTCGCCTGATTCCCGCTATCGGCAAAAAGGTCGGTGAGGAGCTCAATTTCGGCGGTCTTCTAGGCAGCGGGCCTGTCATGAAGCTGAACACCGCCTCACCTGAAAAGTTTATTTCCAGAGGCGGCAGAATCCCGGCGCCGCTCCAAAGCCTTAAAAACTAGCTCGTAATTACTGCGGTGAAGGCCGCAATGATATAAATAATTAATTGCTGGGGTGATTGAGATGAAAATGTTCACAAAGAGATTTCTGTCGGCATTGTTGGCGGTGTGCTTATTGGCAGCCTATGCACTGCCGGCGAGCGCAAAGCTTCAGGTTAACGATTCCGTTTTTACGAACACTGATTTGCAATTTGACACTGCTACAGGCAAATTCGTTATTATGCAGGTTGCCGATATCAAGGCGGGTGACGAGCCGGACT
>JAAZFZ010000126.1 GCA_012511485.1 Clostridiales bacterium
ATACAACACAGTCCTTATTGCCTATCCAACGCCTGATTGCGGAAACAGCCTTAGTGAATTCGACTCCAGTCGTAAGATCTTCATTTGTTAAATTCGTCAGTTCCCTGACGCTGCCCCGAAGCTTTCTGCCGATTTGAGATTTGATTAATGTGGAAAAGGTTTCAACCTCATTGAGGTTTTCATCGAGCATCACTGCACCTATTTCTATGATTTCATTGATAAAGCCTTTTATTTTGCGGCCGTATGTGTTATTCCACTCCAAATCCATAATAATAAAGTACATATCTTCATTCCCTGCATCAAATTCATAGTTATAATAACACATACAATGGAATAATAATTTATATTTTGATATTATAATTGTCATTTAACCAAAAAATCGTTAGTTATATTATGACACTTCCATTTCTTTTTTAAGCCTTTCAATAATCCTTTTTTCAAGCCTTGATATGTAGCTTTGCGAGATGCCGAGAATGTTGGCAACTTCTTTTTGGGTATGCTCCTCCCCTCCCCCAATACCAAACCTCATTTTCATTATCATTTTTTCTCTCGGCTCCAAAGCGTCAATAGTTCTGAGCAGGAGGTTTTTTTCCTCCTCTTCCTCAATGCCTTTGTTGATAGTGTTCGGGTCACTGCCCAGAACATCGGAAAGAAGCAATTCATTACCGTCCCAATCGACATTTAATGGCTCATCAATTGATATTTCAGACCTTGTAACGCTGGTCTTTCTCAAATGCATAAGAATCTCATTCTCAATGCAGCGAGATGCATAGGTCGCAAGCTTTATATTTCTTTCCGGGCAAAATGTATTAACTGCCTTGATTAAACCGATTGTTCCTATTGATATCAAATCTTCGACTCCGACGCCTGAGCTTTCAAATTTGCGTGCTATATAGACAACAAGCCGTAGATTATGAACTATAAGAAGCTCTCTTACGGAATTATCACCGTTTTGCAATTTAAACATTATTTCGGCTTCCTCATCCTTTGTCAGCGGCGGAGGTAGGGTCTGAGGGCCGTTAATGTAACACACCTCATCGGGCATGAGCCTGATGCGAAGTCTTAATAAGAAGTCCCTAAAAATGTGAAAAAAATTTTTCATGCTCTTCCCCTCCATTATTTTCAAGCATTAAGCCATTAAGCAGAATTGAGTATTCACCATTTGACAAAGCCTGATTTGTCACCGCCACGAAAACATTATTCTCCGTTTCTTCTGATTCTTCACATTTTACTGTTACATTATCAGGTTTAAATGCCGGCAGAAGGCCTTTACATTTAACTGAGTTGAAGGGTATCATTCTAATGCGCGCACTCCAGTTTTCAGGGATACTGCTAGCGCTCAGGTTGCCGCTTTTGAAAAATTCTTTGAGTTCATTTGGAAACAAATCCTTGACCAAATTATATTGAGCAACAATAACAGGCGAGCCGGAAAAACCATCTCTTAGAGTATTACCCGTATCATACAGTGCAGAAGAAACAACTTTTTTGCCGAAGATTTCTATAGCTGTGGTATATATTCTGTTTGATGGAGCTTTTTTCTTTAATAATTTCAAAGCGACAGAGATTAAAACATAAGAAACGATGACAGAAACACAAAGCACAGCCATATTTATATTAAAATAGACTGTGCCGTTGTTGAAAACCATACCTTTCGGTTTCGCAGCAATCCATAAAGCAAACATCCGGCCGGCAAATATGAAATTAGCTCCCAAAAAGGCTGCAAATGAGCGAAAAAAAGATTTTAAATTTTTTATTTTGTATGCAACCAGAACTATTGACGATGACATTGCAACCTTCATTGCAATGGACACTAAAGGATTGAGCGAATTAATAAAAATAGATATAGAATATACCCCGCCAAGCGCACAAGCCAGCAGAATCCGCAGGCGGTTAAAGGGTGCTCTCAAAATCTTTGCTGTAACAAGCAGAAGAAAATAGTTAACAAATAAATTAATAACAATTAACTCATCTATGTAAATAACACGGCTCACTTTTACACCTCAAATGTTGACTTCCACTAAATTATATATCTGTCCATAATTGAATTTTGTCGCAAAACAGGTGTAAATAAATTAAAAATCCCCCTTATTAAGGAGGATTTTGTTATCTGTTATATTAGCAGCTCCCGAAGGCATGATATGTCAAGCATATCAAAGTCTTTTATAAAATGATGGAAATCATACAGTATCTTCATTGTGCCGCCGATTTCGTTACTCTCAAGGTTAAGAGGCATAACAGGGTCATGCACACTCATCCTTAAAAGAAGCCAGCCGTTGCCGTTATCCTTATCACATGAAATTCTGACACCTTCATAGTTATCGGGTACAACTGACCACCCTTGCTTGCGCCAAGCATAGTCTGTGAGCCTCTCTATTACATTTTTTCCGTAATTCCTGAAGTTATCCGATTCAATGCTAAAACGCAGCTCACGCTCCTCCAGGGGCTCGTCAAGGGTTGCTATCAGGTCATCAATGTTTTTGCCGTTCTTTCTGAGGCAAGCCATTTTTATAATAATCTTTGTTATAAGATATGCACCGTCATCTAAAAAATAATTTTCTCTGAATGAGGCATGGCCAGAGGTTTCTATTGCAAGAGGGCAGTTAATCCCCTGATGTGTCAGCTCAATCTGCTTATCGATAACATTTCTGTATCCCCTCTTATACCTTAAATGAATGCCGCCGCAGTTTTTTATAAAATCAGTTACCCCGTCAGAGGTAACTGAGTCGGTCACAATTGTTCCCCCAGCGTTATTCTCAAGAGCAATTGAAGCCGCAAGGGCAACGAGCCTGTTGCGGTTTATTTCATATCCACCCTTACCCACACAGCCTGCCCTGTCAACATCCGTATCAAAGATTACACCGAAATCCGCATTGCTTTCTTTTACAGCTTGACTGATTGACTTCATTGCCGCCTTATCCTCCGGGTTTGGCGCATGATTCGGAAAGCTGCCGTCAGGCTCAAGAAACTGGCTGGACGAAACATCTGCCCCCAATGGCTCAAGCACCTGAAATGCATAAAAACCGCCGACGCCGTTGCCTGCATCAACAACAATTTTTATCCCGGAAAGAGGTTTTGAGTATTCCTCTGCGTTTACTCCCTGACAAATCATTTGACGCAGCCTTTCGGCATAATTCGACAAAAAATCAACCGATTCGGTTTTGCCTTTTACAGTCACGCTTTCGAAGGTTGCATTCTCTGCAAATTCTAAGATTTTCTCAATTGCAGAGCCGTTTAATCCACCTTCACGGGCAAAAAATTTCAATCCGTTCCTGTCCTTTGGGTGATGGCTTGCAGTAATCTGGACTGCACCGTCACAACCTAAGTCTACGGTTGTCATAAACATTGCGGGAGTAGAGCAAAGAGAGCAATCAATGATGCTTATACCCACGGAAGTTAACGCTCCTATAGCTGCGTTTTTAATCCTTTGTGCTGATAATCTTGAATCATGTCCAATGGAAACACTTAATTCTCCGGGTGCTTTATTGCAGTGCTTTGCGAGCCAATTCGCAAAACCAAGGCAGATTCTGCTGACAGCCTCGTCAGTTAAGTATAGTGGATTTGAGCTGTCACCCAGACCGAAGCCTCTGATATCACTGCCGCTCTTAAAATCTTTATAATTCATTTGAATACTTCCTTGTGTCAGTTCTGTTTTGTGTGGTATATTCATCGGAAACGGATTTCAAAAAGCTGTATAAAGGTGAAAACTCTCTGTATGCTTTTTTCAGCTCATTAATAATTCTTTCATCTTCAAGGTTTTCGATTTTATTTGAGTATTTAATAAGGTAAAATTTTTTAGTATTGTAGTATTTTTTTAAATCTTCGGGAATATTCGCCTTTTTTTCTCTTTTATATCTGATTTCGGAAAGCTTTGCGCCTGCCTTTTCGGCACTTCTGACCGCAGCTGAAAATTCTTCAGGTTTTTGGGTAATTGATTTGCGAAAGAACTCCATAAAATTTGGTGAGCTTTCAAAATGACCGTCACCGTAGGAATAGACGCCGGGTTGAATCTCAAACCACATACAGGGATAGAAAGGATACTCATGCTTGTGACGCATAAACATTATCCAAACATTCTCGCGGTATAGGCTTTTATCCCTTGTGAACCTTGTATCCCTTCTGATTCTTGAAATCATTCTTGAAGGTTTGACATTCATTTTTTCATCAAGTTTAATCAACTCATTGCCGAAAATTTCAGCTATCTGATGCATTGGTAACAGAACATTTCGTTTAATCTCTTCCTTATGTTCCTCATAAAAAGCTTTTGAGTTGTGAAGCCTGTTTTCTCCAAGAAGTAAAAAAGCATCGCTGTTAATTCCATCATATTTCACCATAGTTATCATACCCTCAATTTCAATTTGCCTTTTTCCAGCATATTCTGTACGGCGAGCATTACGCATGCCTTGCCGCTGTGAAAGTTCAGCCCACCCTGCATCCAATCAGCATAAGGCTCTTTGAGCGGAGCATCGGCGGAAAGTTCAATTGAAGAACCCATTGTGAAGGTCCCCGCAGCCATGATAACCTTGCTGTCATATCCGGGCATATCCCAAGGCTCAGGCGTAACAAACGAATCGACAGGCGAGCCCTTCTGAATGCCTTGGCAAAACGCAATGAGCGTCTGCGAATCCTGCAGCATTAATGTCTGAACAATATCGTACCTATTTTCATCATATGCGGGTGTTACTTTAAACCCGAATTCGCTCAACAACGCAGCAGCGAACACAGCTGTTTTGAGTGACTCTCCAACAACATGAGGAGCATTAAAAAGCCCCATAAAGAGGCTCCTGTTCAGCCCTAGCGAAGCCCCGACCTCAGAACCCAGCCCCGGAGTAGTCATTCTGTAGGAGCAAAGCTTTACTAAGTCTTCTCTGCCGGCTATGTATCCGCCATTTTTTGCAATTCCGCCTCCGGCATTTTTTATCAGCGAGCCAGCAATAATATCAGCTCCCATATCTGTCGGCTCATTTTTTTGAACAAACTCACCGTAGCAGTTATCAACCATAACAACTGCGTCCGAGTTAGCCTTGACAAGCTTTACTATTTCACCAATTTTTTCAACTGAAATGCTTGGCCTAAGGCTATATCCTCTCGACCTCTGGATATATACAAGCCTGATTTTGTTGCCTTTAAAAGCCTTTAAAATTTTATCCATGTCAGGCTCGCCGCTCTCGTCCAAATCAATCTGCTTGTAGTTAATACCGAAATCCTTTAAAGACCCCTCTCCTTCCCCACGCAGACCTATAACGGAGTGAATAGTGTCATAAGGAGTGCCCGTAACACAAAGCATAGTGTCACCCGGACGCAGCAGGCCAAAAAGTGCAACGCATAAGGTATGCGTTCCGCTGGCAAAGCTATGGCGTACCAGGGCCGCCTGCGCACCCATAGACTGCGCAAAAACCCTGTCAAGAGTTTCACGGCCAATATCTCCGTAACCGTAACCGGTTGTTTCTCCGAAATGAATGTCAGAAACCCTGTTTTCAATGAAAGAATTAAGAACCTTTTGCTGATTGTATTCGGTTATTTCTTCAATCCTGTTAAAAACAGATTGAGCCTTAACAACAGCACTGTCCGATGCCTCCAGTATTCTAGTATCAAAATTAAAAATATTACTCATTCTATTTGTCTTCTTCCGCTTTCATTATTGCCCAACTGCCATTTTTTATAAATCCGTTTTTTTCATAAAATTCAAGTAATGAGTCTCTACAGAATAATGTAACGCCAAAACCTGTTTGTGTCAAATCCCGTGCTATATCCGAAACAAGAGCTCCTGCAACTCCCCTGCTCCGAAAAGCGGGTAGAGTGCCGACCCCTCCCATAAAGGCATTTGTGTCTGTTTGAAAAAGAACGGATGCAGTAGCGCAGGGAATTGCGCCATATTTGGCAATAAATATTTTTGATACCCCTCTGCGTACCCTGTGTGAGATATCTGCCAGCCAATCATAATAGGAGCCAATGTCTGAAAATCCGCAGACTTGCAGAATTGAATATATGGTCTTATAATCTTCACTCATTGAGTATTCGATTACTGTTTTATTTCCACACAAAGAATCATAGCCCTCAAAGCTCACAACTGCGCCGGTAAGGGAAGGCTCGGCACCTATTTTTTTATAGAACTTAGCATCACTAATCAAGGTTTTATAGCCTGAAGCTCTTATAAAGCATATTATTTCTTCACTGTCAGCCCTCTCTAAGTCGGCACACAGAGTAAAGTTTCCGTCAACGCATGAAGCTGCTGCCGAAATCTCACCGTCTATCTCCTGAGCATAAAACCTTGCAAAGCCGCCCAGTGATGAGTAGGCTTTTTCGCTGGCGGCAACCCTTGTGCCAAAGGAATCACGCCCGCAAAACTCAAGTAAATCACGATAATCGCCATCAATTTGTCTTATCAAATTGTTACCTCCTAACGGCTTGCAAACTCCGCAGCAACGGCATTGACAAGTCTGAGGGTTTCATTTAAGTCATCCTTTTTTAAAACGCATGAGGGTGAATGGATATATCTGCAAGGAGTAGAAGCAGTCAGGGTTTTTACTCCACCGTTTGAGTTGTGAATCGCTCCTGCATCGTTACCACCCGCTACTGCGGTTTTAGGTTGAATTTTTATATTATTTTTGGCGGCAACTTCAAATGCCAAATCATACAGCTCTTTATCATAGACTGTTGCCTTATCCATAAATGATATTGCAGCACCGGCACCAAGGCAGCAAACTCTTTTATGCCCTTCAACTCCCGCAATATCTGCCGCAGTCGTTGTTTCGATAACAATTGCATAATCGGGGCAGATATTGTATGCTGCGGTTTTTGCACCCCTCAGGCCGACCTCCTCCTGAACCGTAAATGCAAAATTGAGGTCATACGGTTGTTCGTTTTTTATCATTTCTATCATAACAGCGCAGCCTGCCCTGTCGTCAAGTGCCCTGGCTTTAATCAATCCATCACCGAATTCTATATAGTCAGAGTTAAAGTGGGCAACATCGCCAATCTGCACTGATTTTAAAGCTTCATCTTTTGACTTTGCGCCGATATCAATATACAGACTATCCTTTTCGGGAATTTGCTTTTTCTCATCGGGTTTAAGAAGGTGGACGGGTTTTACACCGACAACACCAAACGTATTGTCTCCGATAATAACACTCCTGCCAAGCAAAACCTTGATATCTACACTTCCTACGGGTGCAAATTTCAGAAATCCGTCATCGGTTACATAAGTGATAATCAGCCCGACCTCATCCATATGGGCAGCAAGCATTACCTTATTTGCAGCCCTGTTCCTGCCCTGTTTAAAAACCAAAAGATTGCCCAAAGCATCAACAGAGTATTCAGCACACCCGTCTACCTGAGAAATAATATAATCACGCACCTTCTTTTCTCTGCCGGAAACACCCATGAGGGAGCACAGTGTTTTAAGCTCTTCAAGCATCTCTCTTCACTCCCCTTTCAAGAATATAGGCTGCCATAAGCTGTGCGGTGCTTTCAATATCCTCTAGTGAAATCACCTCACAGGCGGTATGCATATTCCTTATTGGTATTGACAAAAGCGCTGTCTTTGCACCTTTTCCGGCATTCTGAATATGGTCTGCATTAGTGCCTGTTTTGCTGCCCATAACCTCAAGCTGATATTTGATTCCCTGCGCTCTTGCAATTTTCTCCAACTTCCGGCTAATTGCATAATCCAATGCCGGGGATATGCCTATCATTGTGCCCTTGCCGGCTTCTCCTGTCTTCTCCGTTGGGATTTCGGGAGCGCCGGCAAAGCTGACATCAACGGAAACGGCCTCGTCAGCCTGTATAGAAAATCCTCCCGTCTTTGCTCCGCTGCCTGTAGTCTCCTCCTGAACGCTTAACAATACAGTCAGCCTGCAATTGAGCTTTTTATCCTTCAATATTTCAAGGCAACGCAGAATTGCGCAAACTCCCGCCCTGTTATCAATAGCAGGGCTACAGACAAAGTTACCAAGCATTTTAAATTGAGGTGATTTCAAGGTTATCCTGTCGCCGGGCTTGACAAGCTTCAAAGCATTATCTTTTGACATACCGATATCAATTGAAATCTCGCTGATATCGGTCGCCTTTTTACTGTCCTCCTCCTTGACAAGGTGTGGCGGTGTTGAGGGAACTACTCCTAGTACAGGCTTTTTACCCCAAACAATAACCTCATGAGCCGCAAGAACTCTAATATCCATGCCGCCGCAGGAAGCTACCCGTAAGAATCCGTTATCCTCAACAGCAGTAACAAAAAGACCTTTTTGGTCCATATGTGCGTCGAGCAGAATATGAATGCCGCCCCCGTCAAGCTCACCGATTACATTGCCAAGATTATCTGTTTTAACATCCATATAATCCGATAGCCTCGAAACCGCAAAACCGGAAATATCCTTTTCAAAGCCTGAGACACCGAATTGTGAACACAACGAGAAAATCAAGCTGTTCAAATGCTCCAACTAGAACACCTCTCAATCAAGAATTAACATAAATTATACTATAAAGTTTCTTTTTTTCAAGTAAAATTAAATATTCAAGTTTTCGCGCTACATTGATTTTTGATATTTATTGTTGTATAATCAAAAAAATAATAAACGTAAGAATTGAGGATTAATATGAGCATATCTCGTAGAAGACGAAAAAGAATAACTATTACAGTAATAATCATTTTTCTTGTTTTGGCTATACCTGCAACCGGGGTATTTTTATTCATAAATTCTAATCTAAATAAAATCAATTATGACAATAACACATCACTGAATGCTGACCCAAGCTTTTCGGAAAATGTGAGTAGCCCTGAACTTAGCCAAGCCGATGATGATATCAGCAAGAACATTTCAGATACAAGATTTTGGTATAATGAAAATGTAATAAACATTCTGCTTATCGGCTATGATTATGGAGATATCAACAAGCATTACGGCCGTTCCGATGCCATGCTAATAGCATCAATTAACAAAAGAGACAAAATAATTAGCTATGTTTCTCTTTCGAGAGCCACTTATGTTTCAATACCCGGTTACGGTAATGCAAGGCTAAATGCA
>JAAZFZ010000127.1 GCA_012511485.1 Clostridiales bacterium
GAAGAACCCGAAGAACCCGAAGAACCTGAAGAGATAAATACAATTGACGAGAGCGGGCATGAGCAATCGGAATATGAGGATATAAGCAGCTCATCTTTTCAAGACGATGAAGTCAAAGCTCCCGATGGTGATGAAACACAAGCGCAAGAATATATCAGTGAGGAGCAGGAGGAAGAAGAAGCGGACACCCTAAGCGATGAACCGGATGACGTCAATCAACCCAAATCTCAATCCCAAACCGATGAGGAACAAGACTTAGGGTTCAATATTTTCAGCGAAGCTCCTCACCCTTCAATAGAACCCAACGGCTTCAGGGTTTATCTTGAGAAGTTTATCAATGAGGATGATGACGAGCCTTTTGTTGATAACGATGACCTTCCGATAAAAAAGCAGTTCGGGGTTTTCGATGAGGATGAAAATGATGACTATGATGATGACTCTGATGATGACTCTGATGATTCCCAGTCCCGATTCAAGGGTTTTTTCAAAAAATAGCATTTGAGGTGAATTGATGGCACAGGCTGTTGCGCTGATAATTATTGCCGCTTTAACGGTTGCAGACCAGTTATTGAAGCTTTTGGTTGAATTAAGGCTAAAACCCGTTGGAACCGTTGATGTAATAGCAAATATTTTTCAGTTGCGTTATGTAGAAAACACAGGTGCCGCATTCAGCCTTTTTTCAGGGAAAACATATCTGCTGGCATCCTTTACCGCAGTTATTATTGCTGTTGGAATTTATTGCTTGGTGACGAAAAGAATCAAGTCAAAATATCTGTTATTTTGTGCTACCTTGATAATTGCAGGGGGCATCGGGAATCTAATTGACAGGGTGTTTAGAGGCTATGTTATTGACTATCTTGAGTTTCTGTTTGTAGATTTTGCCGTTTTCAATTTTGCGGATTGTCTTGTTACAGTCGGAGCAGTTTTAATTATTGGATATCTGATTTGGGATATAATTCGGGACGCTAAACGAAAAAAGGAGAGCGGGCGTGAATAGCATTTCATTCAAAGTCCCTGCGGAATATGTCAATGAACGGGCAGACAGGGTAATAGCCGAACAGCTGCAAGAATTCACCCGTTCACATATTCAGAAGGTTATTGAGCAGGGCGGTTTAAAGGTCAACGGCAAAGCTGCAGGGAAAAGCTTTAGGGTTACGGCAGGCGATATAATCGAGTTTACCGCACCCGAGCCGAGAAAGCTATCAAATGAGCCGCAGGATATTCCGCTTGATATTAAATATGAGGATGACGACCTTCTCGTTGTCAACAAACCCAGAGGTATGGTAGTTCACCCTGCCGCGGGGAACTATGACGGCACACTTGTCAATGCTCTTCTTATGTACTGCGGCGACAAGCTATCGGGCATAAACGGTGTTATTCGCCCCGGAATAGTCCACAGAATTGATAAGGATACCAGCGGTCTGCTGATAGTAGCAAAAAATGATTTTGCACATGCCTCACTCGCATCACAAATAAAAGAGCACAGCTTCAAAAGGGAATACTCTGCCGTTATTCATGGGTATCTCAAGCAAAAAGAGGGAGTTATTGATGCTCCCATAGGCAGAAGCGAGAAGGACAGAAAGAGGATGTGTGTAACACAGAAGAATTCTAAAAATGCCGTCACTCACTACAAATGTATTGAGGAGCTTGACGGCTTCAGTTTTTTAAAGCTCAGGCTTGAAACGGGCAGAACACACCAGATTAGAGTCCATATGGCATATATCGGTCACCCGATAGCGGGTGATATGGTTTACGGCCCCAAAAGCGGCGTAAAGGAGCTGGGTGGCCAGTGCCTTCATGCTGGGCTGATTGGTTTTATTCACCCGAGGAGCGGGAAGTATATAGAGATTGAAACTGAGCTACCCGAATACTTTAATAATTTTCTTATGAAAAAAGGCGCTTTATGGAGGTAGAAGTTAAGAAGGTTTAAGTGACTGGCTCGTTGTGTCAGATATTGACGGCACTCTTAACACAGAATTTTTTTGACAAAAATGAATATTTACTGTATAATCCATAAACGTGCGAGGAAGGGACATTACTAGATATGTTAGCAAGTGTTGCGAGGTATATTGCCTCACTGCAATAAAGGCTCTGTAGGCGATTTGCTTGAACATATTGAGATTGATTACCTAAATTTAAAAAATCTTTTTAGTATTTTCTTTAATATTGCTTAATTGGGGATTGCTTTTATTATAATATCGATTACAATATATAATTTAATTTGCGGCATTTCAATGAGGAGGTACTTTTTTGGACGCATTAATAAAAAAGCAACTAAAAATAACAGCGTGCAAAACGCGTATGGGGATTATTGAAGGTGTTTACAATGCAAAATCCGGTCATCCGGGCGGCTCGCTTTCGATTGCAGATATTTTAGTTTACCTGTATTTTCAAAAGATGAATGTGAACCCTCAGAAGCCGATGTGGGAGGACCGTGACAGGCTTGTGCTCTCTAAAGGGCATGTTGCGCCTGCACTCTATGCGGTTCTTGCTTTAAAAGGTTTTTTTCCAGTTGAAGAATTAAAGACACTTAGAAAGAGCTATTCAATGCTTCAAGGCCACCCGAATATGAGGATGACTCCCGGTGTCGACATGAGCACAGGCTCACTCGGCCAGGGGATATCAACGGCTGTAGGTATGGCGCTGGGCGCAAAGATTTCGGGCAAACACTTCAGAACCTATACGATTTTAGGTGACGGCGAAATCAGTGAAGGTCAGGTTTGGGAGGCTGCAATGTATGCCAGTGCCAAGGGACTTGACAATCTTGTTGCTGTTATTGATAATAACAACCTTCAAATAGACGGCACCGTAGCTGAAGTGAACTCACCCTATCCCATTCCCGAAAAATTCAAGGCATTCGGCTGGAATGTTCTTGAGATTTGTGCTCACAGCTTTGACGAAATCGATGCTGCTTTTAATGCTGCCGAGGAGTTTAAGGGTAAACCCACGGCGATAATTGCCAAGAGCATAAAGGGCAAGGGCGTTTCCTTTATGGAGGATAATGTTTCATGGCACGGCACGGCACCCAACAC
>JAAZFZ010000128.1 GCA_012511485.1 Clostridiales bacterium
CCTGTACTGCAAGCAGAGCAGTACAGGCGTTCTTTGCATTATATTCAATTTTCATTTATGTAGTTTATAATACCGTTTACAGTTGCCTGCGCAAGTTTAGCCTGCGATGATGGCGATTGCAGCACTTTACATTCAGTAATATTTGAAATAAATCCGTATTCAATCAGAACCGCTGGGCACTCCTCTGCTCTTATTACCTTATATGCATAATACTGGGTGTGCCTGTCTACTTTGTTGAGATGCGATGATGAATAACCCTTATAAATATCGTTTTTATAGACAGAAACCAACTGCTCATGTATAGCATTTGCCAGAGGGTATGAATATGCCTTGTAGTAAAATGCGCTTGTTCCTAATGGCGACGAGCTGTCAACAGAATCGCAGTGAAGGCTGATAAATATATCAGGATTATTATTTTTTATCATGGCTGCTCTCTGGTCAAGGGTAACGAGCGATTCCGTTTTTCTGGTCATAATGACTATTGCACCGTTAGCTTAAAGGGTGCTTCTTACTTTGTGAGTAAGTGAAAGAACAATCTGGGACTCGTATCTCTGCGCTGATGATATTACGCCAATGGAACCAGGGTCGCTGCCACCATGGCCGGGGTCGAGCATGATAGTATATCCCGAAAGGCCGCCCGAAGGCTTGTTTTTAATCTTTATGTTCAGTGTTCCGTCAGCGTTATATGATGCACTGTAACCGTAAAACACTCCGCTTCGTTTAAGAGTCAGCCTTAATCTTGTGGTTTGAGTTGAAAAATCATTAATCCATTGTGCGCTTCTTATAATGTTGCTGCCGGAAATATCAACGGCACCGTCTGCAGATGTGGTGTGATAAAATACAAAATCAACGCTGGTTGCAGTCGAGCCTCTTACTCCGAATTCACTGTTATTATAATACTGACCGAAATCTTGGCCTTTAAGCTCCACATTAAACGGAACCTTCCACTTGAAGGATAGCTTAATATCGGTGCTGCTATTGGTTGATGATGACATTAAAACTATTTTGTTCTGCGGCAGATTATAACCGCTGGATATCAATTTTACATTATTAACATTAACTCTGTAGCCGCTTGCAAGGTTATAATATGAATAACCGTTGTAGGTTGATTGACCAACTATATAGTCAAAGGTGCTGCCAAGCTGCGGAGTGCTTTTTGGATTAGAATTATTGTTGAACGGTGACATCTGCATAGTTTCAGTATATCCGGGGTTGAATTCACACATTTGTGATTTTCCCGGAACTCCCGCATAAGAATATGGTGTTACCATATTCTGCGGTGTTTTTTCGGTAGGTTCAGTGGTATTGGTTGAATCCTGCGTTGAATCCTCCGTTGAAGAGCCGTCGTGCTCCGTTGTGTAGGGCTTTGTGGTGGTAGGCTTTGTGGTGGTAGGCTTAGTTGTTGTCGGTTTGGCGGTGGTTGGCGGTGGTTTGACAACCGGAGCAGCATTAACCGTGACACTTGCGCCCTGTGCAGTTTCAGATAGGCTTTCAAAAAAAGCGTATGCCTTTATTCTCCCGAGATTCTGCTTTGTGGTCTTACCCTTGGGCAAAGTGTATTTACCGTAGAAGGAAACAAAGTCAGAGCCATAATTTGGAGTTTCGTCTTCGTCCTCAGAGCCGGAGAATGCACCTCCCTGCTTGAGCGTAACCTTTTTCCCGTTAATCATGACATAAACCGAAGAGCCTTTCAATGCCACACACTCAATGTCTATTACAGTGCCGCCCGGAGCACTAACCGTACCCTTTGGTTTGACCTGTTTCATTATATCAATCGTGTATTTCACATTGTAGGTATATGTTTTGCCTCTATGTTCAAATACGAAGGTGTTGTTGCCCAGCTTGAGCTTATACTCAACCGAAAAATCTCCGGCCGATGTGCAGGTAATTGTTTTACCGTTACATGTTATCGGATATTTGGGGCTTCCCCCTCCCCTGAAGGTAATTTTGGATTCGTTTGTTGAAATATCCGTTTTGTCATGGTTATCTATAGTAAACTCTCTGAGCCCGTCAGCAACGCCTGCATTGCCTTTTATGTATTCAAGAAGAATATCCATGCCGACAATATCTTTATTTTTCATAACGCTATACGAAAATAATGAAGTACCGACATTTTTATTAAGTTTGTCACAGGCAGAAAGCTGATACAGTATTTCATCTGCATTGCTGAAATCCGGAAGAATACCTATTAAATCGCCCCGTTGACCGACTGTCAAACCGCAGTTATTTTCTAAGGTAACTGCACGCCACTTTTCAAGATTCCACTGAAAACTAACGGCTTTGCTGTAAAAAGATGTTTTAGGTTCGACATAAACACCCTGAATAATACCTTCGGACATTAATTGGCCAATAAAGGCAAAGTAATTCTTTTCCTTATCATCATCTACATACTCAAACGGAGCTTGAAAGATTAAATCACTAAATAACAATTCTGCTTTGAGTTCCTTGAGATACTGCAGAATGGAAAGCCTGTCCGATTCCGAAATATTAGATAAAAACTCGGAATGGTCAGGGAACAGATATGAACCTGCTTCGTATTTATTAATTAAGGAAATTGCGTTTTTACAAAAATCATTATAGGAGTCAACAGCGAATTCTGTTTTTGGCTCTAAAACAATAACGCTGAAAAGGCTCCTTTGATTCAACGCCTTGAGGCAATAATCAAGAATATCAAAA
>JAAZFZ010000129.1 GCA_012511485.1 Clostridiales bacterium
ATATATAAGAACACTAAAATTAGCTTTAAAGGCCAGATGATTGAATTTACGGGCAGGGGCATCTATGCAAAGAATGTCGACGGCAAATGGTTTGTTCCTTTCGGTGTAGTTGTCCAGTTTATGGGCGGTGCAGTTACGAAAACGAAGGGTAAGGTTTCCGTCGAGGCATATGAAACAACAGCTGTGTTTACTGAGGGCAGCGATATTGTAGAAACCGACGAAGGTGTTTATAAGCTTTCCGCCAAGGTTTTCAGGGGAGATAAGGAGCAACTGTATATGCCCGCAGAGGATTGTGCCAAAATATTTGATTTAGGGTGGCAGTATGCAAAGCGTAATAATTTTATTAACTTTGACCATTTTTCAGAAAACTATGTAACCTCAAAGCAGCCTTAAAACTTTTATTATTTACGCACCGTTTTGCTGACGGTGCGTTTTTTTATTTACCTGATAACAGTTTTTAAGTATTCAATCCATTTGTTCCCGATATTTTCGATTGAGTGCGTTTCCTTTATTCTTTTTGATTGCTCTGAAAGCTTATTTGCAAAAGCCTTATTATTTAATACCCTGAGCATTGCCTCAGCCAATGCCTTCTCATCCTCTACAGGGACAAGCAGACCGTTCTCACCGTCAATTATCAGCTCCTCAGGACCCATCGGGCAGCGTGTTGCCACACAGGGCACGCCACATGCCATTGCCTCCATAAGCACATTAGGCATCCCTTCATTCCTTGAGGAAAGAACAAATAGAGAGGATTTCGCAACCTCGAACAAGGCGTCATCCCTCACGCCAGGCAACAGGACTCTGCCACGGATGTTGAGCCTCTCAGCGGTTTCCAGCAGCTCATCCCTTAATTCTCCATTACCGAAAATTATCAGCTTATAATCGGGCATTTCCTTTTCTATCATTGAGAATGCATTAATCAGGATATCGAAGCCCTTATCCCTGACAAGTCTGCCCATTGCCATGATTGTTTTGTCTCTTTCTATGCAAGGAGCAACCTGCGACACAAGTGGATTAAACACCGCATTGGGTATAACAGAGGATTTATTGTATGTAATAGAGGGGAAGAACTCCTGCGCCCTTTTGGTCTGATGAATGAATCCGTTACAAAGAATACAGCTAAGCTTTCGCAAAATTGTCATTGTAGGGGTTGCCATATAAATATACGGATTGTTTCTCTCAGTGACTACAGACTTAATTCTGCTGAAAATTGTGCAAAACACCGTATATGCAGTCATTATGTTGCTCATGCCGATTAAAACATCCGGCTTGAGTTTTTGAACGCATTTTCTCAGGCTCAGCGCACGCTGGGCCTCAGCCCTCAGTCGGGAAAAACCCGAACCTTTCGGGAGCCTTTTTAAATCCAAATAAAATGTGTTGACTTTTTTGTCAAGGGGATAAAATGATGGAGTGCCGTCAATAGTAATAATTGAAACATCATGCCCGCAGAAAGCAAAATAGTTTGCCAGCGAGCTGGTTGCTCTCTCTGCTCCACCGCTGTTTAGGTTAAGTATCAAAAAGGCAATTTTCATCATAAAACCTCACATACGCTTTTTAACCTGCTCGACTGCCATTTTGTCGCATCTTTCATTTTCGGCATGGCCTGCATGGCCCTTTATCCAAATAATCTCAAATTCGTGCTTATTAAGCTCGTTGAGCAGCCTTTCCCACAGTTCTCGGTTCTGAGCTGGCTTTTTATCAGGTTTTATCCAGCTGTTCCTTTTCCAGTTATAGACCCAACCCTCGTTAACAGCATTTGCAACATATTGAGAATCGGTATATATCGTAACGCAGCATTTTTCCTTGAGCCTTGAAAGCCCCTCAATAACAGCCGTCAATTCCATTCTGTTATTGGTTGTTTTATGCTCTCCGCCTGAAAGCTCAAGCTCATGCTTATTATAACGGAGGATTGCTCCCCATCCTCCCGGACCGGGATTTCCGGAGCAAGCACCGTCAGCGAAAATATCAACCTTTTTCAAACCTGTTTTCATTTGTAACTCCCGTATAAGAAATATCTTTTATATGTTACCACTAACCCGCAATTAAGACAAGAAAAAATGCAAAACTTGTTTATTTATTAAACTCCAGTCAATAATAATCTTAAATATGGCTTTAGGAGAGTTATAAATGAAGGCTGTTATTATGGCAGGTGGTGAGGGGAGTAGACTGAGGCCTCTTACATGCAATATCCCGAAACCTATGGCACGCCTATGTGGGAAACCGATAATTGAGTACATTTTTGAACTGCTGCTGCGAAATGAGATAACCGACGCTTGCGTCACTCTCGGATATCTTCCGGATATAATCTGCGAAAAATACCCTGACGGAAAGTATAAGCAGCTAAATCTCAAATTCATAACCGAGGAAAAGCCGCTGGGTACTGCGGGAAGCGTAAAAAATGCCGCAAAGGACTTTAAGGAGCCTTTTTTGGTAATAAGCGGCGATGCCATGTGTGATTATAATATTGACAAGGTGCTCAAATATCATGACAGCATTGATGCAGCGGTAACAATAGTTGCCGCAACTGTAGAAGACCCGAGGGAATACGGGCTGATAAAAACAGATGAAGAAAACAGAGTGACAGGTTTTATAGAGAAACCGGCATGGGGTCAGGCAACAACGGATTTAGCAAATACAGGCATTTATATCATTAACCCGGAATACCTCTCACTTATTCCCGATGATGAGAAGTTTGACTTCGCAAAAGATTTATTCCCTATTATGCTTGAAAGAGATATACCCATTTATTGCTACCATGCAACGGGCTACTGGTGCGACATTGGCGATATAAATGTGTTTATGCGTTGCCAGAGGGATATTTTTGACGGCAAGGTTGACTGCAAGGTTAAGTCAATGGCTCAGGGGCTTTTTGCAAGCACAAATATCCCCAGAGGTGATTATAATATTATTCCGCCTGTTTATTTCGGTGAACAGGTTGAAATAGGAAAGGGTGCAATTATCGGCCCCTACACCGTTATAGACGACGGTTGCCTTATAGGCGATGAGGCAAAGGTACGCTCCTCAGTTATGCTTGAAAACTCATATGCAGCCAAAAATACAACACTAACAGGTGCGCTGATGTGTTCGGGCGCAACTCTCAAGAGAAATGCATCAATGTATGAGGGCAGTGTTGTCGGTTCAGGCTCAATTATCGGAGCAGGTGCAACAATTAAACCAAATATTTTGGTATGGCCCGAAAAGACAGTGGAAAGCTATGCTGTAGTCAGCAAAAACCTGAAGTATGGCTCTTGCAATAAAGAAATATTTGACGATAACGGAATTGGCGGTGACGGCGGTATTGAATTGACAGCCGAAACCTGCGCTGTCATAGGCACCGCAATAGGCAGCATAAACTCATGCAAAAAGGCAGGCGTTGCCTGTGACGGCATCAATAAATCAAAGTCAATGATGCTCGCTTTAATGGCGGGGCTTATGTCAGCCGGCAGCCATGTTTGGAGCTTTGGTGAATGCTTTGAGGCTCAACTCTCGTTCTTTACTTCTTTCTGCGGGCTTGGTATAGGTATTTTTGTCGGCAACGGGCAGACCTCCGAAATAAAAGTCTGTGGCGAGGGAGGTCTGACAATACCCAGATTTCTTGAAAGGGAGATTGAGTCAAGAGTCTCCAGGGGAGAATTCAACAGATGTTCAAACGAAAACTGCAAGGATATTGCGGATATGAGCAGCATTAAAATGATGTATAACCGTGAAATGCTCAAGCAGGCTCCTTATGAGCTGGGAGGAATGAGAGCAGGTGTGGAAAGCTCAAACGAAAAAATCAAGCTGCTTTTGCAGGACTGCTTTAAAAAACTGGGCTGCGAAGAGGGCAACGATATAGTATTCAGGATAAACAGGTCAGGCACCAGATTAAGCGCAATTATTAATGATGTTACACTGCCTTATGAGAAGCTTCTGGCGATTTGCTGCTATAACGAGTTTCAAAACGGAAATGATGTAGCACTGCCCTTTGAAGCTCCGCAGATGCTTGAAACACTTGCTTCCGGCAGCGGCTGCAGGGTATATAGATACCTGAGCAGCCCGGCGGACAGCTCCGATTCGCTCGCAAGAAGATTATCGGCAAAACAACTCTGGGTTCGTGACGGTTTGTTTATGGCGGTCAGGCTTATGTCCATTGTAAAGGAACGGGAAAAAAGTCTCAATGAGTTGTATGCGCAACTGCCTGATTTTTATATTGAAAAGAAAACCTTTATGCTGCAATTCCCTCCCTCAAGGCTTTCGGAATTTCTTGGAGAGGATAGCAACACAGACAATATTAAAGAGGGGATTGTACTCAAAAAAGAAAAGGGCAGGCTCCTTATTACTCCCTCAAAAAGCGGCAGACACATTAATGTATTTGCCGAAGCAAACAACATGGAGGCAGCAGTTGAAATGTGTGACGGATTGGAAAAAATACTAGACTCGTATAACAAAGCATGATGTGCGGATTATATCCGCATACATAATTGCGATAAACAGCGAAACCTTGACATGTTAATCCAATAATAGTAGAATATGCTTAGCTTAGAATGCGGTATTATTTCATATAACCGTGTTTGTATGATGAATGATGAATTAAATTTTTTGTACATATATTTTTTAAAGGGAGTATGTTAATGCAAACAAAAAAAGAGGTTATTGATGCTGTCGCAAGAAACGGCAGAAAAAGTGCTATCGTGAAGAGTTCTCAAGAAAAAAAGGTTACTTCAAGAAAAGGACAGCACAAATCAATACCAATAAAAATTTCATTTCTCGGCGGTATTAATGAAGTCGGGAAAAATATGACCCTGTATGAGTACGGCG
>JAAZFZ010000130.1 GCA_012511485.1 Clostridiales bacterium
GAGTATCTGTAGCTTACGCATCCTTCTCGCTCCTTGAATGTATTTAATTTATTTTGCAAACAGGTTTTTGATTCTTTCAACAGCCTCAAGCGTTTTATCTGCGTTTCCGAAGGCAGTCAGGCGGAAAAAGCCCTCGCCTGCCGGCCCGAAGCCTGAGCCGGGAGTGCCGACAACCTGAATTTTTTCAAGCAGATAATCGAAGAACTCCCACGATGTCATTGTTTCGGGAACCTTTAGCCAGATATATGGTGAATTGACTCCGCCCCATGTCTTAAAGCCCGCCTCGTTAAGCCCGTTTTTGATTATCCTTGCGTTGTTGAGGTAGAAATCAATGGTTTGCTCAACCTGTTTTCTGCCCTCGTCGGAATATCTTGCCTCGGCAGCACGCTGTGTAACATATGAAACACCGTTGAATTTTGTTGCCTGCCGCCTTGCCCAGAGCTTATTGAGGCTCACGCCGTTAACAGTCAACTGCTTTGGAATTATTGTATAAGCGCAGCGAACACCCGTAAAGCCCGCGGTTTTTGAAAAGCTTCTGAACTCTATAGCGCAGGTCTTTGCCCCTTCAAGCTCATAAATGCTGTGTGGTAAATCCTCGGTAATAAATGCCTCATAGGCGGCATCATAGAGAATGATGCTCTTATTCTCGTTTGCCCAGTCGACCCATTTCTGAAGCTGGGGTTTTGTTATGCCCATACCCGTCGGATTATTTGGGAAACAAAGATAGACAATATCCGCATGCTCTTTGGGCAGCTCCGGCAGGAAATCCGTTTTTTCACTGCCCGCAAGGTAGACGAGCTTGCTCCATTTGCCGTTGCCGAGCAAAACGCCCGCTCTGCCGCTCATGACATTGGTGTCGATATAGACGGGAAAGATCGGGTCGCAAACGGAAACGGTATTGTCAACGCTGATAATATCGCCAATATTGCCCGTATCGCTCTTTGCGCCGTCACTTACAAATATTTCATCATTTTCGAGCTTTACGCCCCTTGCGGCGAAATCATATCGGTTAATTTTTTCAACAAGAAAATCATAGCCGTATTCGGGAGGATAACCTCTAAAGCTGCTTTCGCTGCTCATATCATCAACTGCGCTGTGCATTGCTTGCGTGATAGCCTCAGGGAGTGGCCTTGTAACATCGCCTATGCCCAGCCTGATAATATCCCCCTGAGGGTTTGTGGCCTTGTATTCACGCACCTTCTTACCTATCATTGAGAATAGATAGCTGCTTTGGATTTTCAAAAAGTTTTCGTTGCTTCTCATATTAAGCTCTCCTTAAAATTCAATTTCAATTTCGCCCGTGCAGACCGTTGCGGCGGGTCCCGTCATAAATACATTGTTCGAGGCACTGTCCCACCTGATTATCAGCTCGCCTCCGCGCAGGATAGTCCTGATATCCTCATCTTTTTTGCAGTAGCCGTTGAGGACACAGGCAACAGCCGAAGCGCATGCGCCCGTGCCGCAGGCAAGGGTTTCGCCCGAGCCCCTCTCCCAGACTCGGATTTTGATGCTGTTACCGTCTGCTCTTTCGACAAATTCGGTATTTATTCTGTCGGGAAACAGCTCATGGTTTTCAAATATCGGACCTATTTTTTCAAGCGGAAGCTCATTGACGCCGTCAATGAAAATTATGCAGTGCGGATTACCCATTGAAACGCAGGTAACATTATAATCCTCGCCGCCGGCAGTGATGCTTCGGTTAACAACCGTTTCACCCGTGAGCCTGACGGGGATTTTTTCGCCCCTAAGGACAGGAGCGCCCATGTTGACCGTTGCAGCGGTCACTCTGCCATTCTCGACTTTCATTTTAATATGCTTGATTCCGCTTAGGGTTTCAAGGGATATCTCGTTCTTGTCCGTCAATTTGTTGTCATAGACATATTTAGCAACGCACCTTGTTGCGTTACCGCACATTTTTGCCTGCGAGCCGTCCGCATTATAAATATCCATTTTAAAATCTGCAATTTCAGATGGCTCAATAAGCACAAGCCCGTCGGAGCCAATGCCGAAATGCCTGTCACTCACCTGAATGGAAACTCTCTTCGGGTCCTTTACAATCTCATCAAAGCAGTTGACATAAATGTAATCGTTGCCTGCACCGTGCATTTTTGTGAATTTCATAAACACTGACCTCGCTTTTTAATAATTAATAAGGTATTATAATACACTCTCAGATAGATAATGAGGTATGACAAAGCAGGGAACAGTACCGGCTAGCTTTTAAGCTTTTCAACATTTTTAATTATATCATTTATTGTTGCCTTTAAAGAGGAATTTCTCGACATTTCCTTTTTAATTTCGTTCAGGGAATAAATAACGGTTGAATGGTCACGGTTGAACTCTTCCCCAATAGCCTTTGTGGGAAGCCCCGTCATTTCGCTGATAACA
>JAAZFZ010000131.1 GCA_012511485.1 Clostridiales bacterium
CCCTGAACAGAGTAGAAAAAATGCAAACAAAATATTAACCATTGAATCCGGAAAAATTAAGTCATTGGAGGTGCTAAAATGAATGGCAGCAATTTAATGAATACTTCCTCGCTTTTAATTTCTTCATCACTTGTACTGATAGCAATATTGTTTTCTAATTTTCAAAAATTAAAACTTGAAAAGGAAATTATAATAAGTGTTATCAGAGCAGTATTGCAGCTAGTCCTTGTAGGATACTTACTCAACTACATTTTCGGATTTAAAAATCCAATATTTACAACACTGCTGCTTTTGTTTATGACTTTTAATGCAGCATACAACGCTGCAAAAAGGGGCAAGGCAATTAAAAATGGGCTGCTCATATCATTCATATCAATATCGATGGGAGCTATAATCACCCTGTCAATTCTCGTATTTTCCGGTGCCATCAGATATGAGCCTTATCAAATTATTCCCGTAAGCGGAATGATCATAAGCAATGCAATGGTAGCCTTGGGCTTATGCTACAGACAATTGATCTTGAGCTTTAAAAACAAAAGGGAAGAGGTTGAAACAAAACTATCTCTAGGTGCCGATGTTTTGCCATCATCTATAGAAATAATCAGAGATTCAATAAAAACCGGCATGCTTCCAACAATCGATTCTGCAAAGACATTGGGGATTGTTACTCTGCCCGGTATGATGACAGGCCTTATTCTCGCCGGCACTTCACCGATTGAAGCAATTAAGTATCAGATTATGGTAACATTCATGCTGCTTTCAACTACTTCAATATCTTCTTTTATTGCATGCTATTTATCATACAAAAATTTCTTTAATGAAAGAAAACAGTTAATTTGAGAAATTCTAAGAGCCAGGCGCAAAACCTTTTCTGTTTTAACAATAGTGGGTTTTTTATTCAAAATCGTTAAAGCTATCCCTTGCTTCACAAGCATAGCATGTGGTTTTTTCTAAGCTAATAAAATAGTGTTGAAAATCAACACTATCTACTTTACAATGGTGCACCTAGAGGGAATTGAACCCCCGGCACACGGCTTCGGAAACCGCTGCTCTATCCAACTGAGCTATAGATGCACATCTATCTGTTTTATGGTGCGCCCAGAGGGATTCGAACCCCCGGCCCACTGATTCGAAGTCAGGCACTCTATCCAGCTGAGCTATGGGCGCATCCGGTAAATCACATTACAATTATATGAAACCACAATATAATAGTCAAGGGCTATATCTGCATCGGAGTGAAGAATATAGCCCTTTTCCTCATGTCTGATATAAATAATTATATTTGCTGTATCAGCAGGAGCTTTTTGAACCGTTTACATTTATCCTGAAACCTCTCCTCAGCCATCCGTCATAATAATCAATTTCTATACCGTCGATCGCATCAGAGATTTCTTTTTCAACCGAAAAAAGCTTTCCTTCTTTTTCCACCGTTACTTCACCGGCCTTTGGCTCACCCTGAGCCAATCCAAAATATGGACCTGCTCAGCCATATCCTTGAATTTCTATTCTGAAATTTTTTGATTCAATACTGTCAAGCTCAGCTTTTGCATTTTCTGTTATTTTTATCTCCATACCAATACCTCCTCCGCATTTATACCCATACCCCGGTGGGGTATATATTCATTATAAGTCATATTTCTAAAAAAATCAAGTCAAAAAATGTAATTAGCGGATGTTATCTGCGAAAAGTTATCTGCGGAAAGAAAAAAACAACAATATGAGGATTGTTGGAAATACTGCAGTAAGCAGATATGTACGATAAAAAAAGATTTAAAATGGTGCGGGAAAAGGGACTTGAACCCCCACGTCGTTGACACTAGATCCTAAGTCTAGCGCGTCTGCCAATTCCGCCATTCCCGCATGTTTTTGGTGACTCACCGGAGAATCGAACTCCGGACACCATGATTAAAAGTCATGTGCTCTACCGACTGAGCTAGTGAGTCGCAATTTGATTGGCTGGGGTGGCTGGATTTGAACCAACGAAATGCCAGAGTCAAAGTCTGGTGC
>JAAZFZ010000013.1 GCA_012511485.1 Clostridiales bacterium
AAATACTTGCAATTGAATGACAAACCTGTTAGAATACTTTTGTTATTCACTCATGCAAAGGAGGTGCCGCAAATGGCAAAATGCGATTACTGCGGTAAAGGTGTTTCATTCGGTATAAAAGTATCTCACTCACACAGGCGTTCCAATAGAACATGGCGCCCAAATGTCAAGCGTGTCAAGGCAATAGTTGACGGTTCTCCGAGAAGAGTTTATGCCTGCACTCGCTGCCTTCGTTCGGGCAAGGTTACACGCGCCGTTTGATTTTTATTTTGTTTTTGATAGAATAGGCGTTTAAATGAGCTGTTTTTAACGGCTCATTTTTCTGTTGCCGAAAATCTGCTTATCTGTTTACCAAAAAGCTACTTAAAACGGGCGAGGGTTTTAAAAACCCCCGCCCCTTTTTTATATGTTCATTTAAGGTTGTCAAAGTCATTATATATTTTAAATTATTTCAGTCAAGAATTTCATCCCGAAATAAAACGACAACTTAATAAACGCCCTACCTATGAGCCGCATTATACATTACAATTATGTTTTCTGCGGGAGTATTATCCTGAATCTGATAAGTGGGTGCAAAATGATATCCCCTTAAATAAGAATCTCATATAAAATCACCCCTTCGCAAGCTTCGTTATCAGGTTAAAAGCGTAGATAAGCTCATCAATTGAACAATGCTCCTGAACAAAATGTGTGGTGCAGAAAAGCCAGCGTTTGCCCTTTAGAAGACTGAAAACTCTTTTTATCTCAGATTCAAGCCTGCTCAGGTCATTGAAGCCTAATGTAGACTGAACACAAAGCCCGCCCAGAATTGCAAATTTATCGGCGTATTTTTCAAGATAAACATCATAAGGCATGCCTGCCGTTTCCTGCCACGGATGAATAACCTGATAGCCCAACTCATGGACTCCGTCAAGCACATCAAGAATGCAGCCGTCTGAATGGAGACTCAAAAATGCACCTGCTGACCTGACTGCATCTGCAGTTATCTTGTGGTAAGGGAAAATAAGCTCCCTCCACATTTTCGGGCTAAACATAAGCCCGGTCTGGGAGCCCCAGTCATCGGAAATATGTATCATATCCATGCCCAGCTCAATTGAGTTGAGGGCAAACTGCCTGTTCCATTGGGCAACCCGCCTGTACACTTCCTTGAGCTCATCGGGATAAAGTGCGAGATACATTAAATGATTTTCTATCCCGAACGCTTCGTTGAGGCACTCAAAAATCCCATTTGTCTGCAGATAGCAGAAGCGCCCTCTCTGCCTGTGATGCTCCATTGCTTTTACAATTGACTGATAATCCTCCATATTGTTGGGATCAGTTAAATCATACTGCAAAAAAATTTCCGGCGTCACTTCTACCCCTGCTTTATTCATATCATGTATTTCTTCGGCAAATATGCCAGGGCCGCCGAAAATGTGAGCCATGTCGAATGCATAATGGTCTTCAAATTTCTCGACTGAACCGAAATAATTTGAAATCTGTTCCGATAGATTTGCAGATACCCACCCGTAAACAGGTGTTTGCCCCATATTGTTTTCGCCCTTGATGGTTTTTATGACTAAATCTCTGGATGTCATTTCCAATCCCCCATTTTGGATTCATTATATTATGAAGGGATTAAAAACACAACTATGAATAGTTATTAAGAGCTGCAACCATTTTTGCGCCGCAAAGGTTTTTTTGCCTTCATCATAGTGCATCCCTCCCCGCAAAACAGTTAAGTCAGAAATAAGGAAAAATTGGTTGTAATTGGTAATATATCATGTTAAAATTGTTTTAATAATCATATGGGGGTTGTGTAATGGCGAAAAAGACGGTTTTTCTGACAGGTTCATCCGGCAATATGGGTTTTGCAGGCTTCAAAGAGCTTTATGCAAATAAGAACAGGTTCAATATCGTGCTTCTCAACAGGGGCAGCGAAAAGAACAGAAAAAAATTTGCTGCCTATGAAAACGATGACAGCGTAAAGATCGTCTGGGGCGACCTTATGAACTACGAGGATGTTCTGGAATGTGTGACAGGTGCCGACTATGTTCTACATGTGGGAGGGATGGTATCACCTGCGGCAGACTATTTCCCCAAAAAAACAGTTAAGACAAACACTACAGCTGCAAGAAACATCGTCCATGCAGTCAAGGCACAGCCTAATGCAGATGAAATAAGGGTTGTTTACATAGGCACGGTTGCACAGACAGGTGACAGAAACGCCCCTATACATTGGGGCAGAACGGGTGACCCTATTAAAATCAGTATCTATGACCATTATGCCGTTAGCAAAACAGTTGCTGAGAGCTATTTTGCCGAGTCAGGGCTCAAGCATTGGGTTTCTTTGCGCCAGTCGGGCATACTTTACCCCGCCATTCTTAAAAACTATGACCCCATTATGTTCCATGTGCCTATTAACGGAGTTCTTGAATGGGCAACCATTGAGGATTCCGGCAGGCTTCTTCTGAATGTCTGCTCAGATGATGTACCTGAGGAATTCTGGCGCCGTTTCTATAATATAGGCAGCGGCAGGGAATACAGAATAACTAACTTTGAATTTGAAGAGTATCTTCTCAAGGCTATCGGTATGGGCTCGCCAAAAAAGATTTTTGACAGCAAATGGTTCACTCTGAGGAACTTCCACGGGCAATGGTATGCAGACTCTGATTTGCTTGAAAGCTACCTGCATTTCAGAGCTAATATCCCTATTAAGGAATATTTTGACAGAATGTCCGAAACCGTGCCGAAATACTTTAAGCTTGCAAAAATAGCTCCGCCCTTCCTTGTTAAAAAGCTCGGTATGCAGCGCCTGACCAAAATGAAAATCTACGGCACCATGAACTGGATTGAAAACAACAATAAGGACAGAATATCTGCCTATTACGGAACAAGGGAGAATTGGGAAAATATCGGCACATGGGATACTTTCAGGGTAGAGCGGCCGACGGAAGAGGTTACACTCCTCGACCACGGATATGATGAAACAAAGCCGACAAGTGAGCTTGATATAGAGGATATGAAAAAGGCGGCTCAGTTCAGGGGCGGCGAATGCCTTTCGGACAATATGGTAAAGGGCGACCTTTTCACTCCCCTTAAATGGTACTGTGCTCACGGACATGAGTTTGAAATGACACCGAACCTTGTTCTCAAAGGAGGCCACTGGTGCCCCAAAGAGCTGCCATGGCCGTGGGATTATGACAAGGAGGCAAGGGTAAACCCCTTCTTCGCACAGGTCTGGTATCCTCTTCATGACAAAAACGAGGATAACTTCTATGACGAGAGCATCTTCAAGGGCATGGAAGGGTATAAATAAAAAAATGCCTTTTAAATTGTAAGACTCATGCCAATCTCATCGCTCTTTGAACAACCGCAAGGGTTGTCCCTGCGTGTTATAACAAATAGGCAAAAATAGACAGGGGAAATTTCTCTCCCCTGTCTATAATAAATTATGGTTATTAGGTTTATGTCAACCCCTTGTCACTCTTCGATAACCTCTTTTATAATCCTGACTGCCTCTTTCAGCTCATCAAAGGGGATATTCAGAGCGGGCAGGAGCCTTACCTTATTCTTTGCTGTAAGTGCCGCCACTCCCCTGTCAAGGCATTTAATGACAACCTCTTTTGCATCCTTTTCGGTTTCGATGCCTATCATCAGCCCGATACCGCTGACGCTTTTTACTCCCTTTGCCGAAGTAAACTCATTGAAAATATATTCACTCTTTTTGACGACATCCAAAAGCAGGGTGTCGTCAATTCTTTCGATTATGCTTAATGCTCCTGCTGCGCAAACGGGGTTGCCGCCGAAGGTTGAGCCGTGGCTGCCGGCATTCAGAACTCCCTTGGTTTTTGCATTGAACATTGTTGCACCGATAGGCAGTCCGCCGCCAAGCCCCTTGGCAGTTGTTACAATGTCAGGCTCAATATTGTAATTCATATAGCAATAGAGCCTGCCCGTTCTGCCGTTGCCTGTCTGCACCTCGTCAGCAATGAGAAGAATATCCTTCTCTTTTGAAAGCTTTGAAAGTGCGCTGACGTACTCTTTATCCAATACATTCAGGCCGCCTTCACCCTGAATCAATTCAATTATAATAGCGCAGCAGTTGTTCTCGCTGATAATATTTTTCATATCTGCTATATCGTTAGCCTCCGCAAACACAAAGCCCTGTGTGAAGGGACCGAAATCCTTATGGAATAGCTCCTGCCCGGTTGCCGAAAGCGTTGTTATTGTTCTGCCGTGAAAACTGCCCTTGAGGGAAACAATCACATTTCTATCCCCGCCGTATTTATCAGAGGAGTATTTTCTTGCCGCTTTTATTGCGCATTCGTTTGCCTCTGCGCCGGAGTTCGAGAAAAACACTTTTTTCATCCCCGTTTTTTTGCATAGCAATTCTGCCAACTTTGACTGCGGCTGCGTGTAATATAAATTTGATGTGTGCTGGAGGGTTTTTAGCTGTTTTATGACAGCCTCCTCCCATTTTTCGTCCGCTATTCCAAAACTGTTGACGGCTATGCCGCCGCCGACATCAATATACTTCTTCCCGCTCTCGTCAAAAAGCGCGGAGCCTTTCCCATGAATAAAAACAACATCAAACCTCTGGTAAGTGTTTGCTATATAGTTATTGTCAAGCTCTTTTATATTCATTTTAATTCCTTTCAATATCCCTGAAATTATTCAGCGGGAGCAAGCCCCTACCCTAATTAATTCACAAACATTGTGCCTATGCCCTCGTCGGTGAGAACCTCAATTAGAATCGAATGCGGCACCCTGCCGTCAATAATAAACACTTTTTTTACTCCGCCCCTGATAGCGTCAAAACAGCATTCAACCTTTGGAATCATGCCGCCCGATATTATGCCTTTTTCAATAAGCTTTGCGGAGTCCCCAAGAGTTACCTTTGAAATAAGTGAATCCTCATCAGCCTTATCCCTCAACAGCCCTCTTATGTCAGTCATTGAAATCATGCTTTCGGCATTAAGGGCGGCGGCGATTTTTGACGCTGCGGTGTCTGCATTAATATTGAATATGTCACCGCTGCTGTCACAGCCGACAGTTGAAACAACCGGTATGTAGCCCTTTTCAAGCACATCTAAAATTGGCGTAGCGTCTATTCTTGTTATTTCACCGACAAAACCCAGCTCATCACTTAGCTGCCTTGCCTCAATCATATGCCCGTCCATGCCGCAAAGACCTATTGCCCTGCCGCCGATATTATCTATTAGGTTAACCAGCCCCTTATTGATTTTGCCCGCAAGCACCATCTGCACGATTTCAGCTGTTTCTTTATCCGTTACCCTGAGCCCGTTTACGAACTTGCTTTCCTTGCCGATTTTTGAGAGCATATCGGAAATCTCCTGCCCTCCGCCATGAACGAGAACAACTTTTATCCCTATGAGCGAAAGCAGCACAATATCACCCATGACTGCCGTTTTAAGCTCCTCATTAATCATTGCGCTCCCGCCATATTTTATTACAATTATCTTGTTGTTGTATCTTTTGATATAAGGGAGTGCCTGAATAAGGATTTCGGCTCTCTGTGCATTTGTAAGGTTCATTTTTATTCCTCCTCAGGTGCGGTAATCACCGTTTATTTTAACATAGTCATAAGTTAAATCGCAGCCCCATGCCGTTGCCTCTGCTTTGCCGGAATTGAGGTTAACTATTATTTCAATCTCACTTTCAAGAAGAATTGTTTTAGCAAGATGCTCGTCAAAATCCACGCCGAAGCCGTTTTTGCACACCGCAACCCTGCCGGCCTTTGATGCAAATTCAACATTTATTTTTTCAATATCCACATTTGCCCCGCTGTAGCCCACAGCACAGAGTACCCTGCCCCAGTTGGCGTCCGCTCCGAACATTGCCGCCTTGAAAAGGCTTGAGCAGATGACGCTCTTTGCGACCTTGCCAGCTGTCTGCTTATCGCAGGAATTTATAACCCTGCATTCCAGAAGCTTAGATGCACCCTCCCCATCCTTTGCTATTGTTCTGCAAAGGTGGGTTGTAACGATGTTCAGTGCCTTTTTAAACTCAGCATAGTCAGCATTTTCACAGTCAATCCGCAAGTTTCCGGCAAGGCCGTTTGCAAGCACACAGACCATGTCGTTTGTTGATGTATCACCGTCAACACTAATCATGTTGAAGCTTTCGCACACATCTTCCGAAAGGGCCTTTTGAAGCATTTCTCTTGAAATTGCCGCATCGGTTGTGATATAAACGAGCATTGTTGCCATGTTGGGGTGAATCATGCCAGAGCCCTTTGCGATGCCACCCAAAAAGCAGGTTTTACCGCCGAGCTCAAAGCTCACGGAAATCTCCTTTATCGCCGTATCGGTTGTCATTATTGCATGCGCCGCGTCCTTGCTGTTGTCACCGAGACTTGCAACAAGAGTTTGCATACCATCCTTAATCGGTTCAATATCAAGCGGTTGACCTATTACTCCCGTTGAGGATACTATGACATCTTTTGCATCTATATCAAGATATTCCGAAACAAGCTCACACATACCCTGCGCTATTTCAATGCCGTTGGAATTGCAGGTGTTGGCATTGCCGCTGTTGCAGATAATTGCTTTTGCGTAACCGTCAGACAGATTTCTCTTTGTTACAATCAACGGCGCACCCTTGACAAGGTTTGTTGTATAAACAGCCGCAGCGCATGCCCTGACATCGCTTACTATCAGAGCCAAATCCTTTTTTGATTTGTTCTTTCTTATTCCGCAGTGGATGCCGCTTGCCGAAAACCCTTTTGCGGCACAGACGCCGCCGTTAATATATTTCATATTTAAAACCTCTTTATTATAGTTCGAGCCCGGTTGTTTCATCTATGCCAAGCATTAAATTCATGCACTGGACAGCAGCACCACTGGCACCTTTGCCGAGATTGTCAAATCTTGAGCAGAGGATAATTCTTTCGTCATTGCCCGAAACAATAATCTCCATGCAGTCCCTACCGCTGAGCTTGTTAGCCGAGAGCATATCCATATCCCCGCTTAACACCTTGACAAGCCTTGAGTTTTCATAATGCTTGCGATAGATTTCAATTATGCCCTCTATACCCGTATTCTTATTGAGCAGAGAAGAAAAAACAGGCACGGTTACAGCCATGCCGCTGTAATAATCGGCAACAATGGGATTAAAAATAGGAGCATTTGTAAGGCCGCATACTTTTATCATTTCGTCGAGATGCTTGTGTTTTTGAGCGAGCGCATATTGCCGTGGACTGTCATACTCTTTGCCTCTGCCCTGTGACTCATATTCGGCTATCATCTTTTTGCCGCCGCCGCTGTAGCCAGTCACGGAAAAGCAAACAATGGGATAGTCCTTTGATAAAACTCCGCTTACAATTAGCGGATACACCAGCGAAATAAAACCGCTTGCATGGCATCCCGGCACGGCAATGCGGTTGCCCTTGATTATACTGACACGGTGTTTTTCGGAAAGCTCGGAGAAGCCGTAGCTCCAGTTCGGCTGTGTTCTGTGAGCCGTGGAGGTATCTATTATTCGGGTTTTGCAGTTGTCAACAAAAGCCGCCGCCTCTCTTGCAGCTTGGTCAGGCAGGCAGAGGAATGTGATTTCGGAGCTGTTTATCATTTCACGCCGAAGCCCGGAATTTTTTCGCTCGTCGTCGTTTAGAGTCAATAAGTTGATATCGTCCCTTGCCGAAAGCCTGTCAAAAATCCTCAAGCCGGTAGTGCCTTCCTTACCGTCAATAAACACCTTAACCAAAGCCCTCACTCCAATCCGGCAGTATGTGCCAAAACCAATATTAAGCAATTATTATACGCTATAATGTATAAAAGTCAAGGAGTTTTTGAATAAATATTCACTGAAATAAGCTATAAAAAAACAGGCTTTATTATATAAAACAGAAAATAATGAATCTTTGAATATAATAAAGCCTGAATAATATAAATTATAATTGAAATTTAAACAAAAAGGGCGCAAAAAAGTATGAATATATGCATTAATAAGAATTCTTATAAATGGCGTTGTTGCCGTCAGTTCTAACCTCTTTGCATTCACTGGAAATGAACTTTGAGAGCTTTGAATAGCCGTACATTTTGACATCAAAGCTTTTAA
>JAAZFZ010000132.1 GCA_012511485.1 Clostridiales bacterium
CTCTGAAAAAGCTCGGGATTAAAACCCGACGCTTCAAAACCGGCACACCGTCGAGAGTCTGCAGGAGGAGCATTAGCTTTGACTCCCTTGAGCCGCAGTACGGTGATGAGAGAATAGTGCCGTTCTCCTTTTGGGGAGAGAATGCGGTCAGGAACACCGAAATATGCCATATTACCTACACAAATGAAAAAACAAAGCGGGTAATTCTCGACAATCTGAACCGTTCACCACTATATAGTGGGGTGATTGACGGGATAGGCCCAAGATATTGTCCCAGCATTGAGGATAAGATAGTTAGATTCGCCGAGAAGGAAAGGCAGCAGATTTTTATTGAGCCATGCGGAGCGGATACCGAGGAGATGTATCTGCAGGGGCTTTCATCCTCTCTGCCTGTTGATGTTCAGCAAAAATTTCTTGAAACCATACCTGGGCTGGAGCATTGTCAGGTCATGAGGAATGCCTATGCCATTGAATATGATTGCGTTGACCCGATAACCTTGAAGCAGACTCTCGAATTAATGGAGTTTGAGGGTCTCTACGGGGCAGGCCAGTTCAACGGCTCAAGCGGATATGAGGAGGCCGCGGCACAAGGTCTTGTTGCCGGGATAAATGCGGCCAACAAGGTGTTGGGATTGCCCGAATTTATTATTGATAGGGCAAGCTCATATATCGGCACATTGATTGACGACCTTGTAACAAAGGGCTGTTCCGACCCTTACAGAATGATGACCTCACGCTCCGAATACAGGCTGATTCTCAGGCAGGATAATGCTGACCGCCGCCTGACCCCGATTGGGCATAAATTAGGCTTAATCAACAATGAAAAGTATGCAAGGTTTCAGAAGAAGCTAAAAATGATTGAAGATGAGCACAAAAGGGTTGCTTCGGTGATTATTTCGCCCTCCGAGGAGCTAAACAGACTGCTTGTTTCACGTGAAACATCCGCAATAATATCCGGCGCAAGGCTTGAGGAGCTGCTCAGAAGGCCACAATTGAGCTATGATGACCTCAAACCCTTTGATAAAGGAAGGCCGGAGCTGCCGTTTGAAGTCTGTGAGCAGGTGGAAATTGATATAAAGTATGAGGGATATATTAAACGCCAGCAGGCTCAGGTAGATGAAATGAGAAGACTTGAGTCAAAAAGGATAAGCCCCGACATTAATTATGCTGAAATTACAGGCATTCGGCTTGAAGCAATCGAGAAGCTTTCAAAGGTCAAGCCTGAGAATGTTGGGCAGGCCTCAAGAATCTCAGGAGTAAGTCCTGCTGATATTTCGGTTCTATTGATATATTTGGAGAAAATGAGCCATGTTGATTAACAGAGAACTGCTGCTTTCCTGTGCCTCACAATTCAATATAGGTCTTGATGCTGCCGCCGTTGAGAGATATGACATCTATGCAAGGCTTTTGACTGAAAAAAACAAAGTAATGAATTTGACGGCAATAGTTGAGCCGGACGAGATAGTCGTCAAGCATTTTGCTGACAGCTTATCGCTGTTTTCGGTTATCAGCCCAAAAGCAGGTGAGAAATTTATAGATGTCGGTACGGGTGCAGGCTTTCCCGGAGTTGCTGTGCTGATAGCAAGGCCGGATTTAAAAGTGACTTTGATTGACGGCACAAACAAAAAGCTCGAATTTATCCGCACCCTCTGTTGTGAACTGGGGCTCAAGCCTGAGATAATTCATGCAAGGGCGGAGGAGGCAGGGCAGAATAAGGCTCTGCGGGAGAGTTTTGATTATGCGGCTGCCAGAGCAGTTGCAAATCTAAAGAATCTTTGCGAGTATTGTCTGCCGTTCGTGAAGAATGAGGGTGCATTTCTTGCTATGAAGGGGACAAAGGCTGAGGCGGAAATAAGGCAGGCGGAAACTGCCATTTTGCTACTTGGGGGCAGGGTAGACGAA
>JAAZFZ010000133.1 GCA_012511485.1 Clostridiales bacterium
CTCTTTTTGAGTGTACCAATCGGGATATTTTTCAATCAAATCCATTAAAAACGGAATAGACGATAACCCGCCTCCGACTGCAAAAAGCCCTATTTTAAAAAATTCTCAACACAGAAGTAATAATATGGTCGTTTCCGTCCACCCCATCTCCCAACGGCAAAGCCGAAAATCCCCGCACCTATGACGACATATACAGGGGACTGACCGAGAAATGCCACAACAATAAATGAAGCAATGCACAACGCTGCCTGAAACAGGCTTTTGACATTGCTTCTTATGAGCTTTATAACTGACTTGATAATCAGAGCGCCGACTGCAACACGAATCCCCGCAAATGCATGCTGCACGGCGGGAATATCGGCAAAATTGCTCAACACGGCTGCTATTATAAGGATAATAACAATTGAGGGCATAATTACCCCTAGGGTAGCCGCCGCTGAACCGATGTTTTTCTTTATCTTATAACCCACAAAGGTTGCGGTGTTGACGGCAATGGGGCCCGGTGTGCATTGGGAAATTGCAAAATAATCGAGCAGCTCTTCATTTGTTATCCACTTATTCTTTTCTACCAGCTCACGCTCAAACATCGGCAGCATGGCATAGCCGCCGCCGAAGGTGAATAACCCTATTTTGAAAAATGACGCAAAAAGCCTGAAATATGCCATCATATATATTCTCCCGTTACCCGCCTCTTTTGTTTTCTTGCTTTAGTTTATCCAAAAAAGCCTTATCTTTTGAATTGAGCTTTGCATTTTCGAGCAAATCCGGACGCCTTTGGAATGTGCGCTCGAGCGCTCTCTCCCTGCGCCAGCATTCAATATTCGCATGGTGACCCGAAAGCAGAATTTCGGGTACCTGCATGCATTTCCACTCATAAGGCCTTGTGTACTGCGGATATTCGAGAAGACCCGAATAATGGCTTTCAAGCTCAAAGGCTTCGTCGGCTGCAAGGACTCCCGGGAGTAGTCTGGCAATACTGTCCGTGAGCACAAGTGCCGGCAGCTCGCCGCCCGTGAGGACATAATCGCCTATTGAGATTTCCTCATCAACGATTTCTTCAATAACTCTTTCGTCAACTCCCTCGTAATGCCCACACAGCAAGGCAAGATTATCCAGCCGCGACAGCTCCTTCACCCTTTGCTGTGTAAGCACCTTGCCCTGAGGAGAAAGGTAAATCAAATACGGCTTTTTTCCGATATCCTCGCAGAGAGATGCATAGCAGTCATATATTGGCTCAACCTGCATAATCATGCCCAGCCCTCCGCCATATGGAGTATCATCGACTCGCCCGTGCTTATCACGGGTATAATCCCTGATATTTCTGCAGTTGATTTCAACAAGCCCCCGTTCCCTGGCGCGCCCGACAATACTCTCCTTGAGAACGGATTCGCACATTTCCGGGAACAGTGTCAGAATATCAATCCTCATCATCAAAAATACCTTTCAGCGGCCTGATTCTAACTTTGCCCTTGACAACATCCACATTAACAACTACATCGGGTATTGCGGGCAAAAGATACTCTCTGCCGTTTTTATTGATATGCCAGACATCGTTTGCCCCTGTTCTGCTAACCTGTGAGACCTCGCCGAAAACAATGCTTTCGTCATCGGCGTCAACGGCTTTACATCCTATGAGCTCTGCAATAAAATAGCTGCCTTCGGGCAGTTTTGCATCCTTGCGGCGCATAAAAACAACTCTGCCCCGGAGGGCGGTAGCTTCTTCAACGCTTTTAACACCAACCAGGCAAAGCAAAACAATATTACCGTGAGCGCGGCTTGAAATTACCTTAACCGCTGAGCCGCCCATGTTGTCAAAATACAGTATTTTGAAACGCTTGAAGAACTCGGGTGTGTCGCACCACGGGTCCACACGCAATTCGCCTCTGACTCCGTGGGTGCCGACAACCTGCCCGATTTCGAGAAATTCTTTAATCAATCTCTACCGAAACCTTTTCGTTGTTGCGTGTTGCTGCTGCGCGCATAACAACACGGATAGCTTTGGCAATTCTGCCCTGCTTGCCGATAACTCTGCCCATATCGTTCTCACCGACATGAAGGTGATAGACAACAACACCTTCGTCATTGGGCTCGTCAACGGTGACTGTGACCGCTTCAGGGTCCTCAACAAGGCCCTGGGCAATTGAAACGAGTAAGTCCTTCATTTCGCAATTCTCCTTATTTTATTATTCCGCTTTTTTTAAACAAATCCTTTACCGTATCTGTGGGCTGAGCACCGTTTGATAACCACTGCTGTGCTTTTTCCTCATCGATTTTAATCTCGGGCGGGTCTAGAAGAGGGTTGTACGAACCGATTTCCTCTATAAATCTGCCGTCACGGGGATATCTGGAATCAGCAACCACGACACGATAGAAGGGTGCTTTTTTTGCGCCCATGCGGCGCAGCCTGATTTTAACAGCCATAATTGTAACCTCCACAAAAATGAATAATTATTATTATATATGATGCACAATGTTTAAATTGACAATGCACATATAAACTTATGTTACATCCTGAATCCGTTCATGCCTCCGCCGCCCATCATCCTGCCCATGCGGTGCACGCTCTTCTTGTAGTTTTTACCGCCCATCTGCTTAAACATCTTCTGCATCTGGCGGAACTGATTGAGCAGCCTGTTGACATCCTCTACCTTCAGACCGCAACCCTGCGCAATCCTTCTTTTGCGGGAGGGGTTTATTATATCCGGATGTGAACGCTCCTTCTTAGTCATTGAAAGAATTATTGCCTGCATCCTATCAAACTGACGCTCGTCAATATCAACATTCTGAATCTTTTTGCCGACTCCGGGAACCATGCCCAGTACATCCTTGACGGAGCCCATCTTATGAAGCTGAGCGAACTGGTCAAGCAAATCGTTCATATCAAACTTATTTTCAAGCAGCCTCTTTTCGAGCTTTTGGGTTTTCTCCTCGTCGAGAGCAACCTGTGCTTTTTCGATAAGTGAAAGCACATCGCCCATGCCAAGGATTCTTGAAGCCATTCTGTCGGGATAGAAAAAGTCAAGGTCACCGAGCTTTTCGCCTATACCGACAAATTTAATCGGCTTGCCTGTTACGGCTCTAGCGGAAAGTGCGGCACCGCCTCTTGTATCGCCGTCAAGCTTGGTGAGAACCAGCCCGTCAATGCCAAGAGCTTCATTAAACGACGCCGCAACATTGACTGCGTCCTGCCCTGTCATGGCATCGACTACAAGCAGGATTTCATGGGGATGAACCTCCGCTTTTATGCTCTTTAGCTCATTCATAAGCTCCTCGTCTATATGCAGACGACCGGCGGTGTCAAGGAGCACATAGTCATAGGCTTTATCCTTTGCGAGCTTTATGGCCTGTTCGGCTATTATAACCGGATTTTCGGTGCCCATTTCAAACACCGGTACGCCAGCCTTTTCGCCGATAACCTGCAGCTGTTTTATGGCGGCGGGTCTGTAGATATCGCAGGCGACAAGCAAGGGTCTGTGCCCCTGATTTTTTAACATGAGTGCAATTTTCGCACTGTGAGTTGTTTTGCCCGAGCCCTGAAGACCGCACATGAGTACAACCGTCGGCGGATGGGGAGCAGTGTTGAGCCTTGAGCGTGTTCCTCCCATAAGCTCTATTAACTCTTCATTGACTATTTTTATAACCATCTGGGCGGGAGTCAGGCTTTCCATAACCTGAGCACCGATTGCCCTTTCAGTTACCTTTGCGGTGAATTCTTTTGCGACTTTATAGTTAACATCGGCCTCCAGCAGTGCAAGGCGAACCTCGCGCATTGCATTACGCACATCCGCCTCAGTCAGGCTGCCCTTGCTGCGCAGTTTTTTAAAAGCGGCCTCAAGCTTGTCAGAAAGACCTTCAAATGCCAAGAAATCGCCCCTTTTCTGTTGTTTTTTTCTTTATTAAGGTATATTATTCGGCAAGAGCAAAGCTCTTGCCGGAAAAAATATAGATTTGTATTATTACTCCATCAGAGTCTGAGCAACTGCCTTAATGCGCACGGCATAGTCGTTAATCTCTCTGGAAAGGCTGTGGCGCAGGTTGTAGTCGTTAATCTGTGCGGCAAAGTCTATAATTTCCTCAAGCCCGTCCTTCATCTCACCAAAGCGTTTTGCAAGGCCGAGCCGGTTTTCCATTTCAAAAAGTTGCGTTTCGGCACGCTTGATAGCATCACGCACACCCTGGCGTGTAATGCCCTCATTTGCGGCTATCTCCGAAAGAGAGAGGTCATCATTATAATAGTAACCCAAGAAATCACGCTGCTTTTCAGTCAGCATATCACCATAAAAATCAAGCAATATCGTAATTTCAAGATTTTTCGCCACGCTTGTCCCTCCCTCAAATGAAGTGTAAAGATAATCTCTTTACAGCGAGTAATTATACTAAAAACATCGGGCTGTGTCAAGCAAAAGTTCTTAACATTTTGGGCTGTTTTTTTACAGTTTATTGTTGAAAATAAGTTGAAAACATTGAAAATAACGTTGCCTTGTCAACAGATAGTTATAACTCTTCACTTGACCACAATATATAAGCCTGAGCTTTCCCACGGGGTGTTGAAAACTGTGTTAAAAAATATTTTTTATAGTGCTTATAAAACGGTGAAAAATAAATAGAAGTCCGATGATTTCTCTTTATCAAGGCACTATTCCTTTAACAATTTTCAAAAGTTTAATAATAATAAAAATCAGGTCGGGTAATACTATTCATGGGATAACAATTCCCGTATATAAAACGGCAAACCGCCGCCAAACAATGAAAGGAATTGATTTGATGGACGAAAGAAATCAAAATCAAAACAACAATCAGAATAGGAAAAACGACAATAGGAACCAGAACAACCAAAACAATAACAACCA
>JAAZFZ010000134.1 GCA_012511485.1 Clostridiales bacterium
CCCAAGCACACCCTCAAGATCGCCGGATTCATTATAAACAGGCCACGCAGCAGACACTGTCAAATCATCCATGACGAAATGTTTATATAAAGGGGAGAATACGGGGCCACCAGCCTCAACGCCAGCCTTATACCATGCGCGGGTACGGGGATCAAACCTTCCTGCCTGGACAACATGATCGCCTGCCGTTAAGTCCTCCTTCACAGAATAATACCAAGAGTTCCCTCCGGTAGCAGTATTGTTTTTCATGATCTGAATAACACCATTTTCATTTCTGCGAGCGCCGTAATACTCACCATTTTCGGTGCCGTAACTAAAACTGTATATCCCATTACTGTGTGCGTCAAGAACCCCGACAAAAAATCGATCTCGCTGTTTTTCGTCAGGCAAGTCAAGCATTCCATTTTCAATGATTTTGTAATTCACTTCATTCATGTGATAAGGCACTTGCATAAATGAATAGACCTGGCTATATATGTTCTCATTGATATCCATGGCGATGTGCTCTGTGGTTTTCTTAGCTGAAGACATCCAATTTGCAAAAATCAACCCACCATAACAGACCGCTGATATGAATAGGGAGATAATAAATATCAGTAAAATAATTCTTCTTAATGAGAGTGTCGTTTTTCCTTTTGCCATATTCCTACCATTCTTCTTTTAATGGCTGTCGATTGAGAGGCAGTCATATTTATTCTTGATTTTTCAAAAACGCAAGAGCATCTTTTTCATCAAGTGGTTTACTGATCAAATACCCCTGTATCCTGTCGCAGTCATGTTCTTTTAAGTACTGAAGCTGGCTCTCGTGCTCAACTCCTTCAGCAATTGCGCAATGCCCAAGTTTATGTGCCATGGAAATGATATCGCTAGTTATAGCTTTATTCAGGTCTGCATATAATAGCTTATCTATAAAATATTTGTCAATTTTCAAACAATCGACTTTTAACTCTTTTTCTCTTGCAAGAGAGGAGTAACCGGTTCCAAAGTCATCTATAGCAATGTGTATCCCGGCGTCCCTGAGTTTCTGTATGATATTGTTGATGTCATCATAATTGTCTTCAAAGATCGATTCCGTAATCTCAATGCCGATATTCCTCGGATCAACCTGCATCTCACTCAATAATTCAAATAGTCTGCTTGTGAAATCAGATTTCATCAGTTGAATAGCAGAAATATTAATTGAAACACCGATCCCATCATATCCGTGCCCCTTGAGCTTGTTTGAAAAATGAAATGCCTTGATAATCACCTTCTCGCCAATGGGAATAATGAGCTCTGTTTTCTCTGCTATTGGGATAAATTCCACAGGCGAAACCAGCCCAAGTTTCTCTGTTTGCAATCTGGACAGTGCCTCAAAGCCGACAACAGAATTTGTCTTCAAATCGACAACAGGTTGATACTGCAAAAATAACTCGCCACCTGTATCATCCGCCGCTATTGTGGAGAGAGCCTTTCTTATATTTCCCTCACGGTTTACAAGAGCCTCTAGCTCTTCATTGTAAAAGCAAACGCTAAAGTTCTTTTCAACAATATTAATAGCCCTTTCTGACGCAATTATGAGTCTTCGCAGTAATAAATCTACATCAACATCGTTATCGGCCTTCTCAATATCAAGTACTCCAATCCCCCCGCCGATTCTGTCTGTTTGAAATAAGGATTCTAAAGTTTCTGAAATGGCATCGCTGAAACCAACAAGCTCGTTTTTGTCTTTGTAATCTATGAGATAGAAAACAAACCTATCATCATACGTTTGGAACAAAAGACGCTTGTCAGTGCAATACTGACTCAGTGTTTCAGCTGCCTTTTTTATCATATTTAGAGTATAGTGAAAACCATAATTTGCTGTTAAAAGCTGAACTGTGCTTAAATTGATACTGATGAGCGCTCTTTTTAATCCGTCCCTCTTCTTGATGTCTTTATTTAGAAGAAATTCTAAGTAGTCACGATTATACAAATTTGTCCACATGTCATGTTCATTTATGTATCTCAGCTGGTTTTCCACTTCTTTTCTGTCTGAGATATCCAGGATTATGCCTTCTAACGCTTCAACTTCGCCCTCATTATTATGTATTCCTTGCCCCATCTCAAGGACCCACTTACGC
>JAAZFZ010000135.1 GCA_012511485.1 Clostridiales bacterium
GGGGTTTACGATATAGACGCCGCCGTCTTTTTTTATTTGTGCGCCAATTGACTCAAGGCAGGATATTGTAGCCTCAATATCCTTTGAAATCGAGCCGTTTATGGCTACCTCTGTTTTGCCATATGCCAGTGCGGCACAAATGAGCAGTCTGTGTGCCTCTGATTTTGAAGCAATGGAATGAACGGTACCGTTGAGTTTTGACGGAGTTATGGCAATATCCAATGCTGTCAGCTCCTTTATATGCGGTTTCCGGCTTGAATAAAGCTCTCTAATTGACTGACCGGTATGGAATACAGCACGCATTTACCGATTTTTTCAGGTACGACAAGTGTTATATTTTCACCTGCCCTTTTTTTATCGGAAAGCGCCGCTTCGGCAAGACTGCGGGCATCGTAGGGGCAGGACACGGGCAGATTGTATTTGCGCAGTGTCTGAATAATCTCCTGAGAGCAATCCCCGCAAAGCCCCGACTTTTCGCTTGAAACGGAAACAACAGCCATGCCAATTGCCACGGCATGGCCGTGTGTTATTCGGTAATCGCTCAGCTTTTCAATTGCGTGGCCTACTGTATGCCCAAAATTCAAAAGCTGCCTCTCTCCCCTGTCGAACTCATCATTACGAACAATTTCTGCTTTGATTCGGACACATCGCTCAATACAGTCAATAATAGCATCTGAAAAAAGACCGTTTGCGAAAATACTGAACAGCCCGGCATCCCTTATCACGCCGTATTTGATACACTCCGAAATCCCGTCAGCAAGCACAGTATCGGGCAGTGTGTTTAGGGTTTCGCAGTCACAAATGACGGCGGATGGCTGAAAGAACGCTCCCGCAAGGTTTTTGCCCGATTTGAGGTCAACGCCCGTTTTCCCTCCTACCGAGGAATCGACTGCCGCCAAAAGAGTTGTGGGAATCTGAACATAAGCTATCCCCCTGAGATATGCCGAGGCAACGAAGCCCGCAAGGTCACCGACAACGCCGCCGCCTAAGGCAACAATTAAATCCGCCCTTGTAAGCTCATTCTTTGCGGCAAATTCGAGAGCATCAGCAAATACACTTAAATTCTTTGATTCTTCTCCGTTTTTAAAAGTATATTTCAAGACGGAAAAGCCTTCGGCTTCAAGCGAGGTTTTGACAGCCTGAAAATACAGAGCCTCGACTATATCATCTGTAATGACAAGGCATAAACCTTCGGGGTGAATGCCTCTTATGATTTTGCCGGCATTTTTAAGTATTCCTCTGCCTATATGAACGCCATAGCTATTCTCTTTTAAATCAACTCTAACTGTTTTCATGGCAGTCTATCTCCTATTTATTTCTGCAGACAGCTTCAACTTCACGGACCTTTCGGGCAATATCCCCGAACTGCTCGGGTGTTACGGATTGAACACCGTCACAAAGCGCATGCGGCGGGTCATTGTGAACCTCAATCATAAGCCCGTCAGCCCCTGCAGCAACGCAAGCGAGTGACATTGATTTGACAAGCCTTGCAATGCCTGTTGCATGGCTGGGGTCAACAATAACGGGCAGGTGAGAAAGGCTCTTGAGCAGCGGTACTGCGGAAATATCAAGAGTGTTTCTGGTTGCTGTTTCAAAGGTTCTTATTCCCCGCTCACAAAGTATGACATTCTCGTTTCCGCCGACCATAATGTATTCTGCACTCATGAGCAGCTCCTCAAGGGTGCTTGAAAGCCCCCTCTTGAGAAGAATCGGTTTTTTTGTTTTGCCCAACTGCTTTAGCAATTCAAAGTTCTGCATATTTCTTGCGCCGACCTGAATAATATCAACTTCTTCAAAGTATTTCAGCTGCGACAAATCCATAATCTCAGTTATTATCGGCAGCCCTGTCATTTTCTTAGCTTTGAGCAATAGCTCGATTCCGTTCTCCCTCAAGCCCTGAAAAGCATAGGGTGAGGAGCGCGGCTTATATGCTCCGCCTCTGAGGATTGAAGCACCGCTTTCCTTGACGCTCTGAGCCACCATACAAATCTGCTCCTCCGATTCAATGGAGCACGGGCCTGCAATAATCACGAATTTTTCACTGCCGATTTGCGTCCCGCTGACATTTATGACGGAATTGTCCGGGTGAAACTTTCTGTTTGCCTTTTTGTAAGGCTCCTGAACACGCTTGATATCCTCAACAATATCAAGGGCTCGAATCATATCGGGGTCTATCTGCGAGGTGTCGCCGATAAGGCCGAGCAC
>JAAZFZ010000136.1 GCA_012511485.1 Clostridiales bacterium
CAATGAAACATAGGTACATTTCTGATTAACTGCATCGCTGCCTATAGGTTTGCCCAGTGTTGTTTCGTCGCTTGTTACATCAAGTATATCATCAACTATCTGAAATGCCAATCCGATTTTTTTTGTAAATTCTCGTGCAGCATTCATCTGCTTTTCATCAGCGTCAGCGGCAATGCAACCGAGTATAGCCGCAACCTCAATCATAGCCCCTGTTTTCAATTCATCGGTTTTTTTCAGAGTATCAATGTCTGTCATTTTGCCCTCGTTGAGCAGGTCAAGCATCTGACCGCCGACCATACCCTTACAGCCTGCAGCGTCAGCAAGAGCACTACATGCCTTGACCCTGTTATCTGCGCTGATGTTCTCGCACTGCATGACGGTTTTGAACGCAAGAGTCAAAAGAGCGTCGCCCGCAAGCAATGCGTATTCTTCACCAAATTTTACATGACAGGAAGGTTTGCCGCGGCGCATATAGTCATTATCCATGCACGGCAAATCATCATGAATAAGCGAATAGGTATGAATCATTTCAATGGCACAGGCGAAGCCAACGGCATACTCTGTTTTGCCACCGCAAAGTCTGCAAAACTCAAGGGTCAGCAATGGTCTGATTCTTTTGCCGCCGTTTTCAATGCTGTATTTCATTGCTTTGCCCACAATGCCGCAGCCTTTTGGTATCCTTTCTATTAAGGCAGTGTTAATCAATAAGCGATCGTCGTCTATTTTACTGTTCTGCATTTGCATCCTCCGCTTCAAGCTCAGTGAGTTGAATAATCTTTTGTTGAGCATTGTCAAGGCAGGAGTTGCAGAATTCCGCAAGCTTTGTCCCCTCTTCAAAAAGTTTAAGAGATTCGTCTATCGGGATGTTTCCCATTTCTAACTTTTTGACTATCTCTTCAAGCCTTGCGGCTGATTGTTCGAATGTTTGCTTTTTCAAATTCATCACTCTGCTTTCGAATTAATTGAGCAGTTAAGTATGCCGTCTTTAAGCATAACATCAACCTTGTCACCGACCTGCACTTGATTAATGCTGCTAACCACCGAGCTGTTTTTGAGCGTCAGGGAATAGCCTCTGGCAAGAACCTTCAGCGGGCTGAGCGTGTGTAGCTTGCCGCAAAGCAAGGAAAGTGCGGACAGTTTTTCATTGACTTCCCTTTTCATGCATACTGATAATTTTTCAACTAGGCTGTCAATTGTTTGCCTTTTAATATCAATATAATATAGAGGGCTTGAAAAAAAATGTGAGTTCACAAGGCTTTCGATAAATGCTCGTTTTTTCTCAATATCAGCGTTCATAATGTTAATTAATGAGTATTTCAGCTGATTTATGTGTTCATTTAAAACAGTTTGATTCGGAACAGCGAGCTCGGCTGCAGCTGAGGGAGTCGGCGCTCTTAAATCGGCAACAAAATCGCAAATAGTGAAGTGCGTTTCATGCCCGACTGCGGATATTATCGGGATTTCCGATGCAAAAACCGCCCTTGCAACCTTCTCTTCATTAAATGACCAGAGGTCCTCAATTGAACCGCCGCCCCTTCCGACAATTAAAACATCGGCATATTTGCCTGCATTGAACCTTTTGATAGCCTTTACAATTTGAGGCGCCGCATTGACTCCCTGAACCTCAACGGGACATAATATGACCTGCGCAAGTGGAAAACGCCTTGAAAGAACATTTAAAACATCCTGAATGGCTGCTCCCGTAGGCGAGGTTACCACGCCGATTCTCAAGGGGTAAGTCGGAATGGTTTTTTTATATTTTTCATCAAAAAGCCCCTCTGATGCAAGGCTTTTTTTAAGCTGCTCATAGGCAACGCTCAGTGCGCCTACGCCGTATGGCTGCATATCGTCAATATAGAGCTGGTACTGCCCGTCTCTTTCATAAACCGAAATACGACCTCTGGCAATAATCATCATTCCGTTTTCGGGTGCAAAACGAAGGCGCTGAGCATTTGACCTGAACATTATCGCCTTAATAGATGACTCGGCATCCTTTAAAACCATATAAAAATGACCGCTTCTGTAATGATTTGTAAAGTTTGAAATCTCACCGCACACATAAACATTTCTGAGGTTCTCGTCCCCTTCGATTATTGACTTGAGATAGAAATTCAGCTGAGTAACCGTAATTACGGGAGAATTCATTTTTCACTCTCCTTAATACCGGCAAGTATTGCAATTCCGGCAGCATTATCCGAAGAAAAAACAGGCTCTGAAAATAATGCCTCGAACTGCCTCTCAAAGCTCTCTCTTATAATCGAATTGGAGGATACCCCGCCTGAAAATAAAAGCGGCAGCTCTCCACACTTATCTGTCGCAAACAAAACCATCTTTTTCAATGCCTGCATAATGTAATCAATGCAGAATCTGCAAATATCCTCTTTGCTCTCATCAGCATTGAACATCTTTCGGCACTTATTTTCGACACCTGAAAGGCTGCAGTTGCCATCCTTTAAAGAGAGATGTATTTGATATGAACGGGAGCTTTTTCTTGCAAGGCTATCGACAGCCGCTCCGCACGGAAAGGGTAAGCCCAGCATGACTCCGACCCTGTCAACAGCCTGACCTGCCTTTAAATCAAGTGATGAGGCAATTTCTTCAATTTTGAATACCTTTTCATGCGATGGTGAAACTAATAGTGCCTGAGTTGTTCCGCCGGAAACATGAAAGGCAATGAAACTTTTATTAATCAAATCAAGCCTGCCTGCGGAATACAGCGCAGCGGCTATATGACCCGCCTGATGTGAAAAAGTATGAAGCGGAATTCTCCCGGCGGCACTTATGCAGCGTGCGCTGTTGGCACCGACCAGAAAGCAAGGCATATATGAGCCTTCAACATCCCTCGGAGCTAAGGAAACGCCGACTGCATTAAGTGAACCCTTATATTCCTCAAAGAGCGATTCCAGAAGCTCAGGTAATCTTATGGTATGATGAAAAACGGCATCACTTTGGCGAAGCCCAAGCTCGCCCTCCCTGACGGGAAGTAGCTGTTTTCGCTGGATTACCGTTTGACTGATATTATTATATACCGCTACCGAAGTGGTATAATTGCTGGTGTCAATACCGAGAAAGGCTACCATTTCACTCACTCTCTGCCAGTTTAGTCTTTTCAAAGCTTTTAGACTTTGAAATAGAACCGAGAATACCGTTGACAAAGGAGGCATCGGCTTCATCGGCATATATTTTACACAATTCAACCGCTTCATTTATTGAAACGCTAACAGGAATTTCATCAAAAAATAAGAGTTCACAAATTGCTAAACGCAGTATTGCAAGAGTCACTTTGGAAATACGGCTCTTTTTCCACCCGATAGCATTTTTTTCAATCAAATCGTCAATCTCGAAAATATTCTCCCATGCCTTGAGTGCAATTGAGCTTGAGAAACTGTCAATAGCCATGAGCCTTTCTGAAAGTGCAAAATCAATAATATCCCGCATGCTTACATCGCTGTTAAAAGATTTCTCAAATAACAGAGCGAAAGCTTTTTCCCTCGCCTGCCTTCTTGTCATAAGTTTCGTCCTTTCAACACCAAAAACTATTATATAATAGCAATTTGCCCCCCACGCTTGCGGAGGGCTTATATATTATTCTTTGTTTAACTCTGCTAAATCAATTGCCGCAATGCTGACATTGACCTTTGTGACTATTTTGCCTGTCATGCTCTGAACTGCGTTTTTGACCGCTCTTTGAACCTCGCCGGCAACTGTGGGGATTTTTTTGCCGCTCATAATATTTATAAAAACCTGAAGCTTAATGTCATTCTCACCCGACCATACTCGGACTGATTTGAGAGCTTCGTCCCCTAAATTTAAAATTGTATGCACATCTGCAGGTCTTGCCGCAAAAGAGCTGACTCCTTCAACATCTTTTGCCGCATTCAATGCAATTGAAGCGATTACATTTTCGGAAATAACAAGGTTACCTGTATTTTTGTTCTTTAAGTTTTCATCCATAGGGCAAACCCTCCTTGCCCTATATTATACCACAAACTTTTTAATTCTCAACTACTTAATTCAATAATTGTTATATTTTCAACCGCAAGCCCTGTCTGCTTTGTGGCTATTTCTTTGATTTGAAGAATACCGTTACTCTCCAGCGAACCGTTTTCAACAACAACCTCGCATTTATCCTTGTTGATGAGAACAACGCTTTCTAGACCTGTTTTGGCAAGTATCAGAGCTTCAATGTCTGATTCAAGCTTTATGGAATTCGAGAGGAAATTCAGTTGCTCAGAAGCCTTTTTAATTGCTTCGCTGTCGGAATTTGTATCCTTGATGATATGCTCCAACGAACCGAGCGCCTCGTCTTGCGACTGGCTTCTTCTGAGCTCTACATCGGCAAAATACTCATCCTTAGATGAGTTAACATATTCGGCATCGCCGAGATTATCATTGGTATCCTTAGAATCCTTTGTTGTTCCGGCGATATCGGTTACGCCAAAGTTTTTGTCAGCAGGCTCTGCCCCCGGCCGGGTATAGTACCAATTGATAAATACTGCCGCACTGAGCGCCAGAACAAGAGTTGCAACAACAAGCTGTCTTTTTCTAATTATCATAATCAAACCTCCGAGTCCTGTTATTCTGCCATTTTTGCAATGCTGACCTTTGCTGAGCTTATGCCTAAAACCGCAGTGACGGTTTCAACAATATTTTGCTTGACCACTGCTGAATCCGCCCCGTCACACACGACTGCAACGCCTCTTATGCTTGGTTGAATTATTTTGACGATTAACCCCTTTTCGCCGTCATCGCTGCTTTTAATGATAATATACTGATTCTCTTTATCCAGGCTTTCCTCAAAAGAGGTCTCTCCGGATGATGAACTGCTTCTGGTTTTATCCTGAGATGCATAGACCTGCTCTACACCGTTTTCGAGAGTTACCATAACCTTAGCTCTGCCCGCACCCTCGATAGACCTTATTAAATCACCTAGTTTTTTTTCAACATCCTCAACATATGTATATTCACAGGTGCTTTGATTCTGAATTTCCGTTGTCAGCTCATCTTTGACTTTTTCATTATCGGGCTTGCTCCCGATTTCGGAAAAGAGCAAAATGAGAATACCAGAAAATCCGATTAACATAATAATAAGTAGCTTTTTATCGGCTTTTAATTTTTCGGCAATTCCTGAAAATGATTCCTTTAACCCCTTCATTAAATCACCTGTACCTTTATTTCAAAACCCATTTTTTTACTAATCTCAACGGACAAGCTGTGAGTATCTGCATTGTATCGGCTGGGGATTTTCACCTGAGCCTCTTTAATAATTATGCTGCCGGCATCGTTAATATCCGTAATAATTAATATTTGTCCACCGTCAATGTTATTTTCTTTAAGGATAGCTTTAATCTCCTCACGTGCAGCATTTATTACACATTGTTTGACCTGCTCATTGATTAAGCTTTCGATTTCAGTCTTTTTCTGAGTATCAATACTGTCTATGGTTGAAAGCTGTTCCAGGCTTATCCCCTCACCGTTGATAAACGGCGAAAGCAGTGCGGCTATTATAAACAGAGAAATAATAGTCTTCATGGTTTTGTCGAGCGCGCCTTTGGGCGATAATATGTAAATTATCACACCGACAAAGGTGCAAAGCGTAACACACAATGCCCATTTTCTTATGTCATCCATTTTAACCTCCTATATACCTGCCCTTATGGCTAAGGTGATGCCAATAGTTATGGTCATGAGGAACATATTGAAAATCAGACATATATTTAAAAGCATCACTGACGAGCCTATTGCATTAAAAAGGGAGTCAATTCCCTCTAAACCGAGCATTTTAGAGCAGGCGTTTACTACCTTGAGCCCTAAACTCCAAATAGTAAGCTCTATTATTATTGGAGCCGAGATAAGCAGCACGCTGCATATCCCGAAAACTCCAACAGCACTTTTGACAAGAGAAAGACTGCCTATTCTTGAACTGGAGGAATCGGAAAGGGTTGAACCAAGTATTTGTATGGCACTGTTGACCGACAGCTTAATACCCTTGGCCGCAACTGTATCAGCTGCATTTGCCATTACACCCTTGATGGACAAAAAAGCCGAAAACATTGTGACAATAAACGAAAACACCGCAATAACAACCTTTTTAAATAGCTCTGCAATTTCATCAAGCTTAAAATCAGGTGTCATGGCGCCAACAGAACCCATTGCCATCACAATACCGGTGCAGGGAACAACAATGCTTCTGATAAGCTGTGAAATACCCTGTGCGCCGGAAAATGCCACAGTATTAAAGCTCATAGCCAAAAGAGGATTTCCAGACGCTGTAATAATCCCCGCAAGCACAGGGATGAGCACCAGCATAAAACCGCTAAGGGCAGATACGCTTGAAACAGCAGCTGTAATAGCTGATGAAAGAGGCGAAATTAACAGCAGAAGTACAAATGCGGTGCAGGTAATGTTTATTGCCAGCTTGACCTTCTCTCCATCGGGAGCAAAACTGTTTGCAAGTGCCATTAAAACAAGAATGCCCATTATTTTTGTCATTGTAGCAAGAGGATGATTCATTCTGCCTCTGAGAATATTTATAAACAAATCAATGATTTTTCTTGGCGATGCATCAAAAATTGTATAGAAATCCACTTTTTCAATCCCTATTTGTTCGAGCATTTTTTGAGTTTCATCAGGTAGCGACTTCTTGAGCTCCTGCGCTCCGCTGAATTGAAGCTGTTCCTCATAGTATTGAGAGGTTGTTTCTTCACTCCCTGCGGCAAGTGCAAGGTTTGAACAAAAAAGAATTAATATAATGACTGCTGTTATAATTTTTAGTATTTTCATTTTCATTTTCATCTCATCCATTAATCATTCCGACTGCAAGCTCTGCGACCTCTTTGATTATAGGAAGCGACATTGCCAGAATAACCAACTTAGCGACAAACTCTATGTTGCCTGCAAGCGATTTTGAATCACTGTCCTTGCAAATGTCTGCCGCAAGCTCCGCAGTAATTGCTATTCCAAGTGCTTTTACCAACAGCTTAAAGAAATTTACGTTAATGCCTGTAGATTCAACCATACTCATTGC
>JAAZFZ010000014.1 GCA_012511485.1 Clostridiales bacterium
ATAGCGTTTTTTCTGCATAAAAACACTGATATAGTCATACTCACCTTGTTTGAAAACATTATGGAGGTTTCGGTTTACTCCGTTTATTATTCAATTGTTTCCGGAGTGGAGAATCTGACAATAACATTTTCCTTAGGCCTTGAGGCAGCTTTTGGCAACATGATTGCAAGGAATGAAAAGCAAGCTCTGAAAAAAAACTTTCATATGTTTGAATTCACTGCCTTTTCCATTACCACTGTCCTATTCACAAGCACTGCCCTGCTCATTCTCCCATTTGTTTGCGTTTACACTAAGGGATTGACCGATGTCAACTATTTGAGGCCAAATTTTGCCTATATTCTGGTTGCGGCTGAGGCGTTATACTGCATTAGAATGCCCTATAATTCCGTAGTGCTTGCGGCGGGCCATTACAGGCAAACCAGAAACGGTGCTTTTGCCGAGGCATTGATAAACATAGCTCTTTCAATCATTCTTGTTAATTTTTTTGGAATTATCGGTGTCGCTATCGGGACCTTTTGTGCAATGCTTTTTAGAACGGTGCAGTATGCCGTTTATCTCTCCTCAAACATAATCGAGGGCTGCCTGAAAAGCTTTATTAAACATATTATCATTACCGTGGGTGAGATAGCTGCAATTATCCTCATTGTCAAAGCTTTACCCTTCGGGGAAATTAACTCCTATGCCCAATGGGTTGTTTTTGCTATGGTTGTTGTTCTCATTTCGACAATTATTACAGCGGCGGCAGGCGTGTTGTTTTACCGTGAAGATGTCCGCCATCTTCTGCTTCATCTGCGAAACTTGCTTAAAGCCCGAAAAAACAAGGCATAATGCTATACACCTTTTCCCCCGGCTTGACAATTTTTTCTTGAGTTATAGACTCTGTTGTGCTATAATTTACCGGTTATATTTTTTAAGTTCGGAGGATAAATCAGTGAATTTCGACACTATACAAATTATCATTACTATGTGCTGTTATATGGCTGTAGTAATCGGAATCGGGCTTTATTTTGCAAAGCGCTCAAATGCAAGCACGGACAACTACCTTATCGGCGGCAGAACCCTTGGTCCCTGGGTTGCGGCTATGAGTGCCGAGGCATCTGACATGAGCGGCTGGCTTCTCATGGGGTTGCCGGGCGTTGCCTACTGGTGCGGTCTCAGTGATGCGATTTGGACTGCCATCGGGCTGCTGATAGGAACATATGTCAACTGGCTTATTGTTGCAAGGCGGCTCCATTCCTATTCAATCCTTGCAAACAACTCAATTACAATACCCGATTACTTGAGCAACCGCTTTAAAGAGAAGAATAAGGTTATAATGACAGTGGCGGCAGTTTTCATTCTTGTGTTTTTCACAGTTTATGCCTCAAGCTGCTTTGTAACTGTCGGCAAGCTGTTCAACTCCCTGTTCGGCTTCTCTTATCATTCTATGATGATAGCGGGTGCTGTTTTCGTTGTTATTTACACTTTCCTTGGTGGTTTCCTTGCCGAGAGCACATCGGATTTCATGCAGGCGATTGTAATGATTCTTGCTCTTTCCACTTTGCTTGTTGTTTCGGTATTCCGTGCCGGAGGGATTTCCGCTGTCATTGATAATTTGAGAGAAATACCCGGCTTCCTGGATTTCTTCGGCATTGCTGTGCCGATAGTTAAGGACGGCGTACAGCAGGTTTCCTCCACAGGGGAAGCATTTTTCGGCCCCGCCGGAAAGTACGGGCTGCTGACGGTTATTTCCACAATGTCATGGGGTCTCGGCTATTTCGGTGTCCCGCAAGTTCTTCTTCGCTTCATGGCTGTTAGGAAGCAGAGCGAAATTAAAAAGTCCAGAAGGATTGCTACAATCTGGTGCTGCATTTCCCTTTTCGCCGCAGTATTTATCGGTTTAATAGGCCGTTCTCTTTACCCAACTGCGTTGCTTACCGCAAGCGATGCTGAAAGTATTTTTATCACTATGGCAACAAGGCTGCTGCCCACTCTTGTCGCAGGGATTGCAATGGCGGGAATTCTTGCTGCTACAATCAGCTCTTCCGACTCCTACCTTCTGATTTCAGCCTCCGCTTTTTCAAAAAACATCTATCAGGGTCTCTTTAAGAAGAACGCAAGCGACAAGCAGGTCATGACTGTAACAAGAATCGTTCTTGCTTTGGTTGCAATTATTGGAATAATCATTGCCCTTGACGAGAACAGCATAATCTTCAAGGTCGTTTCCTTTGCATGGGCAGGCTTCGGTGCAACATTCGGCCCGATAATGCTTTTCTCACTATTCTGGAAGAGGACTACAAGGCAGGGTGCAATTGCGGGTATGCTTTCGGGCGGAATCATGGTTTTTTTCTGGAGACTTGTGCTCAAGCCTATGGGCGGAGCTCTGGGTATTTACGAGCTGCTGCCTGCGTTCGTATTCTCATGCATAGTCATTGTTATCGTTTCGCTCATAACGGCCGAACCCTCCGATATAATCAAGAAGGAATTTGACGCCGCTAAAGCCTACAAGGATTAAGCACTACAGTATAACCGCCATTCGCTTGTGAATGGCGGTTATTTTTTTGGGTATCGGCTCATTGAAAACAAGGTTTATTTTTGTTACAATAATATTGTATGGAATAGTTTTCCTGCAATTATTTGAAATATAGTAAAGGTACAGGTGCTTGGGGATGGAAACTCAGTTTTTAAGAATACTAATCGGGCTGTTAAGCGTTTTTGCAAACCTGATTCTTTTGTTATCGAATTCTGCTCAGATAAAGGAAATCACATCAAATCCACTGAACCTGCCTGAAAGCTTTACTGTCACTGCACATTCGGGCGCGCTTTTGACTGTGCCGAATTCTCTCTATTCTCTGAGGGTGGCCATTGCATCTGATGTTGAGGTTGTTGAGGTTGACCTCAATTTCCGCCCTGACGGCACACCAGTCACGGCTCATGATAAGCCGAAAAGCAACACAGGCGGCGTTTTGTTTTCAAAGGCACTCGGTGAAATTGCAAAGAGCGACACGGTCATGGTAAACCTTGACCTGAAATCCGTTTCAAACCTCGTCGTAATCGAGGATTTAGTTGAGGAGAACGGGCTCATGGGCAGGGTGTTTTTCACGGGTATCGGCAAGGATTTCTTAAATGAAGTCAGGGAACACTGCCCTGATATCCCTTATTATCTCAACTATAATTCAAGCCCCGATTATAATAATACTCCGGAGGAAATCGAGTCAATTGTCAATGATGTCATAAGTGCCGGAGCAATAGGAATAAACATGGATTCTGGCAATTTCACAGCTGAATTATGCTCAGCTATGCACGAAAAAGGGCTGCTCGTATCCGTCTGGACGATAGATAAAACTATTGAGCAGTACCGGACTTTGGCTCTATGCCCGGATAACATAACAACAAGGCAGCCCTTAAAGCTCCAAAAAATAATTCAAAAGTGGCAGAGTTATGAGTAAATATAATAATACTATTTGCGCAGTATTTAAGGATAAACACAATTAAAATAACAGCGGGTACTGTCATGCAGATAAGACAGACCCGCCGTTTTTAATATTTTTCAGTTATCATTTTTTGAAACGCTTTTTTGCCTTCTTTTTTGCTAGCCTATACATCTCCTGAGCAAACACATATATTAAAATGCTCTTAATTCTGAATACTGATTTGTCGAGGAACTGCTCGGCTTTTGTGTCATCCTCAAATGGAAAAGTTTGACCGAGAGTTCCGTCATCGAGAATAAAGGCCTGTGTCAGGCAGATGCCGCCGTCCCCAATAAGCTGAGCCCTGACATAGCATGAAATCTTATCGCTGTAATCACGAAGCTTTATGCTCTCGCCATGTGCAATTATTTTACCGTCGGCAATCCACTGGATTTCATTAAAGTTGACGCCTTGGAGAGTTATTATGTCTCTGTCATCATCAACGGTTATCCTCGTCACCCTGGGATAGTCGCCCTTAGCCACAAAATCCTTTCCCAGCTCTCTTTTTGCAAACTTTGTGACAGCGAAAAATGCACCCGTTTCCATGCAGTTGCGGAGATTTTCAACTGTATTCTCCTTCATCATATAGGTGCCGAAGCTCGTATCAATATCGCTCAATGAATGGGCATCGCTGTTTGAAAAACCGAAAACATTCCGCCCGTAGGGTATGACTACCTTTAAAATCTCATCCCACAGAACACGGTCGGCGCAGGTGTCAATGTCAATCCTATTGAAAACCTCCATGCCCACACAGCTTTTATACTTCCGAAAAATATCCGCAAAAAACTTGATATTTTTCGGGTCTTCTGCGTTTTTGATATCTGTGTATGATTCAATCCAGTCACCCGGGTGGTTGATATGTGAAATGCCGCCGGAGACTTCAACTGCCCTGACAGGCCTTTCAAAATCGTTCTCCCTGCCCCTTTTGCCCTGACCGACATTTGTAAAATACCCATTGACATGAGATTTTGTTAATACGGCACTATTAATCTCTATACATTCCTTGACATCGAGCATTCCCCTGCCGCCTCTGTCCGCCCCTGTAAGGATTTCGCTGTACCTCTCATCGGTCAGATGTCGTGGCTTTTTGAAATATGATTGAAAGCTAAAAAGAGTCCTGCGCGGCGGCTTGTTCCAGCCGTGATTTATTATCCCATGGTCTGTCATGCAAAGAATATCATAATCATGCTCATAATATGCCTCAATCATATCCGCAAAGTCCACGCCTGCATCGCTTGCTCTGGAATGTGTATGTAGATTACCCTTCAGGCTATGCCAGGTGTCCCAATCAACCTGCGCATAGGGTAAGGTAATTTTAAACTCCTTGACAGTGCCGCCATCTATTTGCTTTTCATCGTCGTGAGAAGTAAATCTCTTTTTATCGGCTGCACTCTTTAGAATAAACAGCCCGCCGACAGCGGCGGTGCTTGCGGATGCAGCTATTGCAGCTGCTTTTTTTGTCTTTTTCATACCAAGTCCCCTTTTTTGTGTGCATAAACGGATAATGCCATTCGTAGACGCTCATTTACCATATTATAACACCGTTATTTTCATTTTTCAAGCCGAAATGCCGCCTGAGGTTGCTCTGTGTCGGTTATTATTTCCATGCCGCCTGTTTGGGTATTACCCCTTGCTGAACACTATTGTGCTCGCAGCATAAAATGAAAAGAGTTCAATAGATTGGAGTGCTTAATATGAAAAATGTTAATCCAAGAAAAGTGTTTACACAGTACCGTGACTGCATAGAGCCATACGAACCCGTCCTCACAAGGAAATATACGATAACCCACTCTGATGTCTCCGCTGAAATGTTTGTGTTCATCGCCTCGAATTATGCCTGCGACAAGGTTACCGCAGTTCACGATGATGTAAAAATTGCATGGGAAAAAGGTGAAAAGGACCTTATTCTCAAGGGTGTTGTTGATGTTGACGGGAAGCAGGCTGCCATGGCAAAAATACGCAACAAAATTTTTCTAAACGAAATACCGCTTGCCCTGCAGGCACTCAGGTGGGCTGACCGTTTTTTGTTCCGCAAAAGTCCGGAGCTTGACAAAACTCCGATATTTATTCATTTTAAGTCGGACAGCCCGGAATTCAACAAAATTTACAGCTTAGGCTTAATAGGCTATTACAAATAAAATGAAACGCTATATTCTGCTGTAAACCGCTATTGCAATAAACAGCACTATTGCAACAAGCGTTGACGCTGAAAGAGTAGTTGAGATATATTCCCCATCATTTTTTACATCGGCAAACAGGGGGATAATAAAAGGTGCGGGCAGGGAGAAGGTTACAAGAAGCGCAAGCATGAAGTTTTCGTCATAAGGAATAAATGAAAACAGAATCAACGCAACAGGGACCAGTAATACAGCATTTATCAGCAGGCGCATAACAACTGTTTTAAACACAGGACGCAGCAGCTCCTTCTTGAACGAAATCTCACAGCCTACCACAAGCAGGATGATGAATGCCGTCGGTGCGGAAATAAAGCCCGTCAAATCCGAATAAATGCCGCCAATTGGCGACGAAAATATAATTTTGCCGACTCCCAGCGCGCCGAGCAGGATACCCAGAAGCATGCCTACTGCCGGAGGTTTTCTAAGCATATTGAGCACAATGCTTTTGACCGTTGGCTTGTGCCCTTCCTTCGCCTGCATGAGCGAGAGAAAAATCGTGTATGCAAACATTGTCTGCCCAACATCAATCATAGCAAAGGTCGAGGCATTATTTGTGCCTACAAGAACTCCGTAGAGCGCATAGCCCAGCATACCCGTTTCAAAGCATGAGAGCAGGAACGGCATGTAGGTTTGGTATGGCCTCACAAAACGTTTTAAAAGATAGCCTGCCAAAAGCATAAGCCCACAGGTGCAGTAAATAACCACAAATATAAGCAGCACACGCAAATTGTAATTGACGGAGAAAAAAGCATTGAAAAGAAGAACGGGCAAGGTAATATTGCTTATGACTTTTTTCAATGCCTCAAGCCCCTGCCCGCCGAACAGTTTTCCCCTGTTGCAATAAACGCCGAGCCCTATTACAGCAATAAC
>JAAZFZ010000137.1 GCA_012511485.1 Clostridiales bacterium
GTCTAAGGTTTGCGTATCCAGCACACTCCCATCATCGTTCATCACAAAAACTGTTGTCCTGATGCCGATGCCAATGCCGCCTGTGAAAGCTACATCAACAATGCATACACCCAGAACATTGAGCTGGAAGTCCAAAGTCGCTTTAACCTCAGCATTTGCTGCAATGATATAATCCTTATCATATACTTCTGAGTTGTTAATAAAGCGGGCCTTGTTGTTGACTATTTCATAGCCCTTAACTTCGCTCGAGGTCACTGTAATTTCGATTCTGCCGTAGCAGTCGATAACAAGTGAAAGCTCAAGTCCGATTGATACGCCGGGAACATTCGGGATTGGAACATCAATCTTGAAAATCTTGATTTTGTTATTTGCGCCGCGTGTCAGTTCAAAGAGACCTTCCTTGACCCTTGTCAGGAAATCAACGGGGTCTTCACCCTCCGCAAGCGGAGTTTCGGCAAGCGATGCGGCATACGAGCCATTGATTAATGTTGTCTCGACCAAATCATAGTCAACACGCACATAGGAATCCTTAATGTTGTTCCTAAGGACATTGCAGTCGAGCTTTGCGTTGACATTGAAGTTTGACAGGTCATATGCCTTTGTGATGTTCACACCGTCACAAACAGTGCCGCTAACGCTGACATTGAATCCATTGTCGTTTACCTTTGCCTTGACTTTGAATCCACCGACGCTGAAGCTGAGCTTAACCTTCTTCAACAATGCAATATAGTCGATATTGTGGATGTCGAAGTTTTTAAGGTCTGAAAGGCTGAAGCCCTCGGGAGCGTAAACAACCTCTGCATCCGGATCTCCCTGCTCTGCATCATTGAGAACATTACCCTGCGAGTCAGAAATCTTGGAAGCCTCGAAATTGGGAACAAAGTTACCTTCGAAGCTAATTTCCTCAAAAACATCCTCAAGCACTACCTCGCCGTTGTCTGTGACAATTTCACCGTTTTCATCGACTATCAAGCCCTGAGTGCCGTAATCAACATCATCCTGAAGCGTATAGTCATATTTTGTTTCATTAAAAGTTTTATTTGCCCAGATATCCTTTGCAGCAGTGAGAGCAGCCAGGCAGTCATCGTAGCTCATTACACGATTGTTGAATCTGCCGCTTACCGAAAGCTTAAAGAGACCGTTTGAAACTGCAACTGCAACTTCGTCCGGATAATCTAGCTTGGCAGCATTTGTGATTGTAACATCGTTTTTAAGTTCAAGCCTAGCGACTCTTTTTAGCGTAACTGCCACAAATTCAGCCGTAACGGGAGCAGTGACATCAAATCCTTCTTCATCCTCGTCGGTGATGATGCCCCACTCATAAGCAATCTGAACTGCATCGAAATACTCGCTTTCATTTGTAACACTCTCAAAGTAGGGCTCGGTATTTTCATAACTTGTCATACCAAACTCATTGTTAATAAGCGTTAGCCATGCGCCCGTTGGCATAGTCTTTTCAGGATCATTAGTAATAATACCCGGCAGGACTGAAAACAGAGCCATGATAATCGACATGATAAATGAGACCAGCTTTGTCATTTCTTTTCCTCCTTTTCTTAAGATTTGGAGATTACTCCATATTTAAAGCAGCTTTCGCAACCGCTTCCAAAATGATTAGAGACCTACGTCAGCCTGCTGTTTTGGCAACAGGCATACTTCTCCGCAATCATTTTAACACAATAACATAATAATAGCAAGAAAATTTTTCCAATAAACTATAGTAAAAACTTACAAAAATAGATATGATTTTTAATGCATTAGTGCAATCTGACGATTTTTGTGGTTTTTTCACGCTTCATTTGCCTCAAAACATTATATGCCGGGCCTTTTATCTTTGACATAAAGACCCGGCGCATAATCACAAAATATGTGTTTATCGCTTATACTTTTCCCTTGTAGCAAGCCCCCCTCTTATATGCCTCTGTGCCTTATTTACCTCCAACACCTCTCGAACTTCCGTATAGAGTTGCGGATTCAAGCGCCGGAGGCGCTCCGACACATCCATATGTACGGTGGATTTTGATACACCGAACTCCTTCGCAGCAGAACGCACCGTTGCCTTGTTTTCGACAATATATTCACCAAGCTCAACTGCTCTTTCTTCTACTATTCCTTTCAAAGCAAGCCCTCCTGTTAGCAAAATTAAATAGCCGACACACTGCTAAATAAATATGCCGAAAAGAGGCCTTGTATGACGGTTTGGAATTGTCCTTCTATTGTTTTTAGGAAAAACCTATAATAGAATAACGATAATATCCATTTTGGGGTAACGGAGGAATAATTCTTAGATAATGACATCAGCACCGCTACGGAAAACTCCTGCTCACCTTCAGGGAAAACGAAAATATATAAAGAACAGCAGCACAAGCACTATTTGCGCCCCCGTAAAATTCCTGCTTTTGTTGTGACCTCCTTCGGGCAGAAAAATGTTAATTCCTTTGTCGGGACATGGAAGCAGTATTCAGCCTTAATGCGAAAGGCCACACCTCAGGTTTATCCCTCGGTGTGGTCTTTTATGTTCATTGTCGGGACGGTTTAGCCGTCGCTGCATTTTCTCACAAAAAATATTTTTTCATTGTCTCGAGTGCAGGCCCGATTTCAGCGTTTACATCCTTTGATCCCGCCTCAATGCTTATGCGGTTATTATAGCTGATTTTTTTGAGAGCGGCCGCAAAGGGAGCGTAATCATACTCATCCTCGGGCTTTGGCCATGCCCTCAAAACAGGATTGCTGAAATGGATATGATAAAGCATATCGCCGCATCTCTCTATGACAGACATCGGCTCGTTTTCAACAAAAACATGGTATAGGTCAGCAAGAACCTTTACATTCGGATGAGAGAGCTTCATGCAAAAATCATAAACCTCGGCAACAGTGTTAAGAGTATTTGTTTCTCTGCTGTTTAGCGGCTCAATTGCAATTGTTACGAAATAATCCTTTGCAATATCGCCCACTGCAAATAGCGCCTCAAGCATCTGCTCATTAGCCTTATCTGCACAATAGCCCTCGGGCATCCTCCTTGAGCCGCCGCTGCCCAGCACACAGGTCACAACTCCAAGAGAAGCCGCCTTTTCAAGCGCTGTGTGTGTATAGTCCTTTATTTTATTGATATCAAATTCATCGCCGACAATTTTAATCTCACCGGGAAAGAAACAGTTTGTGGATTCATATTTCAGCCCGTTGCCGCTGAGAACACTTTCTGCCTCCTTGAGCTCCTTGACGGTCATTTTCGAAATACTGCCGAGATTGCCCTCAAGATAGTCAAAGCCGCCCTTCTTGATAATTTCCGCTCTTTCGTATCCGGAACAAATTCCAAACCTCATAGCTGCACCTTCCTTTTAAAAATTTGCCAAATTTCTTCGGCAATTACATACACATTAAAAGCTCAGTAATAATACTGTTTGAAACGAGAAACCCCCTCGCTGTCAGCCAGATTGTGTTTTCATCACATACGGCAAGACCAAAGCTTTCAAATTCCTTTGCCTTTTCTACTATTTTGCGGGGAATCTCTCTCCCGAAGCGGCTTTCAAAGCCTGCTTGAGTCAGCCCCTGAGTGAGCCTTAGCGCAAGCATTATATATTCTTCGGCAGAGCCTGCATAACCGTCATCAACGGGCGCACAGCCGTTTATAAAAGAGCTGATATCCCTGTTATAATAAAAGCGTTTTCCGTCAATATGCGAATGAGCGGAACAGCCGACGCCGAGATATTCTTCACAACGCCAGTATTTGAGGTTGTGGCGGCTTTCAAGGCCCCTTATTGAGAAATTAGATATTTCATATTGTTTGTATCCTGCCGTGTTAAGAGCGTCACAGGCGGTTAAATAAAGCTCGCATTGTTCATCCTCACCCGGCAAGGCAAGAGTGCTTTGCATCGAAAAAAAAGGCGTGTTTTCTTCAATTTTCAATATATAAGCACTGACATGAGTGACATTGGATTTGACACAAAAATCAACGGATTCCCCTAGGCTTTTCTGCGTCTGCCCCGGTATGCCGAGCATGAGGTCAAGGGAGATGTTTGAAAACCCGCTCTGCCGGGCAAGTTCAATAGCGTTTGCGGCATCCTTTATTCCCGCCCTTCTGCCTAAGGCTCTTCTCTCACTGTCCACAGCAGATTGCAGGCCCATGGATATCCTGTTTGCGCCGGCACGCCTTATGCCCTCGAAAAACTCCCTGTCAACACCCGATGGGTTGCATTCAACCGTAATCTCTGCATCCTCTGTTATATAACCGTTCAACAGGCTTAGAACACTGCCAAGCCTCCCTGCGCCTATAACGGACGGAGTACCTCCCCCGAAATAAACCGTATCAACATTCCTTTGCAGTTTGGCAAGCCATGACTCTATGGATTTATTGACGGCATTAGTGTATTGGTCATATAGGCCTTCATCGGCTGTTATCGAATAAAAATCGCAGTATGGACATTTTGACGCACAAAAAGGGATGTGGATATAGACACCGATAGGATTATTGCTCATTTAATTCTCCTGCATTTATTATAATGCGGAATGCCCTGTGAACATTCCGCATTCAAATATGTATTATTGCTGCTCAGGAGGTATTTCCAGTTTTATCTCATCTTCATTTTCAAGCAAGCCCTCATTTTCTGCCTTGTTTGTTGCAGCTCGCCTTGCACGAAGCTCCCTGTACATCCTATCCTTCTTCTCGCCCGTAAGGTCATAGAAGAATTTCGGAATTATGCCGAAAATGCCGGTGATAACGGGAAGAATTGTGCACATTGCAAATAAATAGAACTCCGTTTTCTCTGACTGCTCACCTGATTTAACCATCTGGTTATATCCTATCATGTTGAGAATGGATGTTTTGACGAACCCGCCTAAGGAGCCGACAAGCTTTGTGGCAAGCCCTCTTGCAACGCCCGTCATTCCCTCTGTTCTAAAGCCGTTCTTCCATTCGCAATAGTCCATGGCCTCGTTGCGCATCTCCTCCGGGATAACCTTTCTTATACCGTAAACGGTCATAAACAGCGTTTCCTGAGTCATAAACGCAGCTATCATAGGACCTATCTTTTTATAATTTTTATTGAAAGCCCCGACAAGGAACACGCCAATCATTAAGACACTGTTCATGTGGGAGCCAACAATCCACAACGTTTTGGTCGAAAAACGCTCGCGGGCTTTAGGCACATAGAGGTAGCTTGCGGTTGAAACAAATCCTCCCGGTATGCCAACAATGGAGTTCATTGTTGCGAGCTTGAGTACATTGACATAATAATAGTTTGTGCCCGTATCAATGCTGAAGGCACCGAGGAAATCAGACAAGGTCAGAAGAAGTATAGGCTTGTTGGTGACAATTGACCTTATACTGTCTTTAATGCTGGGCGTTTTAATGGACTGCATGACCCTTTCCTTTGCAACAATGGAGAAATACAGTGCCATAACCCCGCCGACGGAAACAGTAATGATGCCTGCTGTAACATAGAGTGAACGCATTTGAACCTTGATGACATTATGGTTGATAAGGTCTATCAAAAGCCCCATTATCTGCTGAGGCATTTTTTCAACAAAGCCTGAGAACAGGTTTGCCTGTGTTATGAGCCTTGTTCTGTCCTTAACATCGGGGGTTATTGTCGAAAGCATCCCGGTTCTTGCAATGCCGTTAAATGTACCCGCAAGGTCATTTAGAAAAGAAAAGGCGAAATAGACAATAAGTTTTTTAAAGTCGTAAGGGGTGGTGCCTTTGAACAGTAAGGGCATTGACCAGTAGAAAACTGACATTGCAACGCCCGGTATTGCATATACGACTAGATATGGCTTGAATTTGCCGAATCGGGTTCGGGTTTTGTCAACCCATGCTGCAACAAAAACATCGTTAATAACATCCCAAATGCCTATTATCAGTGCGCAAAACTGTTGAAATTTCAACCCGATTTGGAGAATATCCGTAACAAATAAATCGTTATACTTTCCTATGTTAAAGCTTGCAGATATGTCATATAGTATGA
>JAAZFZ010000015.1 GCA_012511485.1 Clostridiales bacterium
GCTACAGATACTCTATGAGGGCAAGGCAAAAAGGGTTTATTCAACAGAGAATGCGGATGTTCTTATTGTCGATTACAAGGACGATGCAACGGCCTTCAACGGGTTAAAAAAGGGTACAATCAGCGGCAAGGGCGCAATTAACAACAGGATGTCGAATTATATGTGCAGGCTTCTTGAAACGAAGGGTATCAAAACCCACTATATTGAAGAGCTAAGCGACAGGGAAACCGCAGTCAAAAGGGTAGAAATAGTTCCTCTTGAAGTTATAATCCGCAACAAGGCGGCGGGCAGCATGGCAAAACGACTGGGACTTGAGGAGGGGCAGGAGCTACTTTGTCCCGTTCTTGAGTTGAGCTATAAGGACGATGCTCTGGGCGACCCGATGATAAACGATTCCCATGCGCTTGCCTGCGGCTTTGCAACTCAGACGGAAATTGACGCTATCCGTTCAATGGCACTTAAAATTAATGACATAATGGTCAAATATTTTGCAACAAAAAATGTTGAGCTAATAGATTTCAAGCTGGAATTCGGCAGATATAAGGGCGAAATTATTTTGGCGGATGAGATTTCGCCTGACACCTGCAGATTCTGGGATATGACTACGCATGAAAAGCTTGATAAGGACCGTTTCCGCCGAGATATGGGCAGTGTTGAGCAGGCTTATGAGGAAATGGCAAAAAGACTGAGCCTGCAGTAATCTAATAACGGGGAGAGAGCAATGATATCATTGAGCTCAAAGCTGCATGAGGAGTGCGGCGTGTTCGGCATTTTCGGAGACGATGTAATGAAGCCTGCCTCAGCGGCATATTACGGGCTTTTTGCCCTGCAACACAGGGGGCAGGAGAGCTGCGGCATAGCTGTCAGCGATATGGGTGTGCTTAAATGCCGAAAGGATATGGGGCTTGTCGGCGAGGTGTTCTCTGACAAGGACCTGGAGGCACTCAACGGGCATATGGCAATCGGCCATGTGAGATATTCTACAATGGGCGGCAGCTGTGTTGAAAACTGCCAGCCCTTTCTTGTCAGGCATTCAAAAGGCAGGCTTGCAATTGCGCATAACGGCAACCTGACAAATGCCGAGGAGCTAAGAGGCGAGCTTGCTCTCGACGGCGCAATGTTCCAGACTACCACCGATTCAGAGGTAATCGCTCATATTATCGCAAGGGAAAGAACAAGGTGCGGTAGCATGGAGCAGGCGGTCGCAAACACCGTCAAGCGGTTAAAGGGAGCGTTTTCAATGCTTGTTATGAGCCCCAGAAAGCTTATTGCTGTGAGAGATTCTTTGGGTTTTCGTCCCCTTGTTCTGGGCAGGCTCGGCAATTCCTACATATTCGCAAGCGAAACCTGCGCACTTGACGCAATAGGCGCTCAGAGAATCAGGGATATTGAGCCCGGCGAGATAGTGGTTATAAGCGCCGAAGGCATTAACAGCATTCGGGATAATTGCTCGGGTGTCAGAAAAATATGCATATTTGAATACATATACTTTGCCCGTCCGGACAGTGTAATTGATGGAATTGAGGTTCACGCTTCAAGGATAAAGGCGGGCAGATTGCTTGCACAGCAATACCCTGCAAATGCCGATATAGTCATCGGCGTACCGGACTCCGGGCTTGATGCCGCTCTCGGCTTTTCAAGAGCCAGCGGAATTGAATATTCGGTAGGCTTCACAAGAAACAACTATGTTGGGAGAACATTTATTAAGCCGGAGCAGAGCCAAAGGAGAGCGAGTGTTGACATAAAGCTCAATGTTCTTACACCGAACATCAGGGGCAAGAAAGTCGTAATGGTTGACGACTCGATTGTCAGAGGCTCAACAACCGTGAATATTATTAAGGCTCTTAAAAAAGCGGGCGCAAAAGAGGTCCATGTGCGTATTAGCTCCCCGACAATTCACTGGCCCTGCTATTTCGGCACGGATATCCCCACAAGGGAGGAGCTTACCAGCAACCACAACTCCGTTGACCGACTCTGTAGGCTTATCGGAGCGGATTCTCTTGCCTTTTTAAAGGTTGAAAGCCTTTGCGAGCTAATAGATTCAAAAGAGAAAACCTTTTGTGATGCCTGCTTTACGGGCAATTATCCCGACAGACAGGGATAAATTTTAAAAAGGCTTTAATAATATATAAGATGTACAGAAAACAATGTACAGAAAGGCGCTCATAAATGGGACTTTTTAAAAAAATCAATCAGGGGCTTAAAAAAACCAGGGATAGTATGACAGGCGCAATTGATGCCGCACTGCATGGCCGCACGGAAATAGACGAGGATTTCTATGAAGAGCTTGAGGAAATCCTTGTTATGGGCGATGTGGGCATGAGAACGGCAATGGAAATTGTCGAAAAACTTCGTGAAAAGGTTCGCAAAAACAACCTGAGAACACCTGAAAAGGTCAGGGACGCAATTAAGGACATTGTTGCACAGATGCTTTCGGGCGGTGAAGAGATTGATATGATAACGCTGCCGTCTATTATGCTGGTAATCGGAGTCAACGGCGTCGGCAAGACAACGACCATAGGCAAGCTTGCCGCTCTTTATAAGGCACAGGGCAAAAAGGTTATTCTCGGTGCTGCGGATACCTTCCGTGCCGCCGCAATTGAACAGCTCGAAATCTGGGCGCAGCGAGCCGATGTTGAGATAGTCAAGCACAGAGAGGGCGCAGACCCTGCCGCTGTGATTTTCGATACAATCTCCGCAGGTAAGGCGAGAAATGCGGATTTGATAATCTGCGACACTGCGGGCAGGCTTCACAACAAAAAGAATCGTATGGACGAGCTTTCAAAGATATACAGAGTAATTGACAGGGAGCTGCCTTATTCAGACAGGGAGGTTCTCCTTGTTCTCGATGCCACAACAGGGCAGAACGCCGTCAATCAGGCACAGGAGTTTGAGAAAATCGCAGAGGTAACAGGGATAATTCTCACTAAGCTTGACGGCACAGCCAAGGGCGGAGTGGTTCTTAATATTAAAAACGACTTAAAGCTGCCGGTCAAATTCATCGGTGTCGGCGAGCAGATTGACGATCTTCAGCCGTTTGACGCTAAGGTATTTGCACAGAGCCTTTTCTCAGATGAGGGCGGGGAGGACTATGAGGACTAAAATGGATTTTTTGCTTGCAACCCATAATTTGAAAAAAAGGGCGGAGCTTGAGAGGATACTTTCTCCGCTGAGCATCAGGGTTTTGACTGGCAGCGATATCAGCATTGAACTGACAGATGTTGAGGAGACAGGCACCACCTTTGAAGAAAATTCCCTTTTGAAGGCTGAAAGCGGCTGCAGGGAGAGCGGGCTCCCCTGCATTGCGGATGATTCCGGACTTTGCGTTGATATCCTCGGCGGAGCTCCGGGCGTTTATTCCGCACGGTATGCGGGCGAGCACGGCAATGACTCTAAAAATAACGAAAAGCTGCTTTGCGAGCTTTCAGATGTGCCGGATGAAAAAAGGACGGCAAGGTTTCTCTGCGCTGCCTGCTGCGTTTTCCCGGACGGGCTGAGAATAGTCGTCAAGGGCAAATGCGAGGGAAGGATTTCGAGAGTTCAAAGAGGAATCGGAGGGTTCGGCTATGATAGCGTATTCATGCCGCTTGAGGTCGAGGATTTCGGCGTTACAATGGCAGAGCTTACGGACGAAGAAAAGGATGCCGTTAGCCACAGGTGCAACGCTTTAAAGCTTCTTTCGTAGGAGCTTGAAAAAGTGCTTAAAATCGGGCAAACATAATACCGTGAAAATAACGGTAAGGAGAAGGAATATGACAAGTAAGCAACGGGCAGCCTTGAGGGCTATGGCAAACTCGCTTGAGCCTATTTTTCAAGTGGGCAAATTCGGCGTAACAGATGCAGTAATCGCACAATTGGCGGATGCCTTTAAGGCAAGGGAGCTTATAAAGCTCAAGGTTCTGCTTGAGAGCGCACCCGAAGCACCAAAGGAGATTGCACAAAAGCTCGCCGCCGCAACAGGCTCGGAGGTAGTGCAGGTTATCGGCGGCAGCATGATATTCTATAAGGAAAACGAGCAGCTGCAGCTGGAGAATAAGCCCGCAAAAAAGCCGGCTACAAAGGCTCAGAGAGAAAAGGCAAGAAAAGAAAAGCTCAGAAAACAAAAAACGAAAAAGGTTGCGGTTACACTCAAGCAGCGGTCAAGGAAAGCAGCCGAGCGCAGGGCTACACATATAGTAAAGGTCAGGGAAAGAAACTCCGGCAAATAGCCGAATACGGGGTGTAACCATGAAAAGGATGAGAAAAAAAGAGACGAAGAAAGCAAAAAGAAAAGATAAAATATTTATTACAGCAGTGTTGATTTCTTTAGCCGGTGCTGCGGCTGTAATTGCCATAACTTTAAGGGATTTCAGATTTATTAAAATAAGCTCTCTGTCGCTTTTGCTGATATTAGGTGCGCTTATTATTGTGCCGTTGCCTGCTGCAATTGCATTGAGATATTTTTGGAGCAAAATTAAAATAGGTTCAAAGATGTTGCTCACTTTTACATTGGCTGTTCTTCTTTCGGGCAGTGTTGTTTCGTCCTTCTTTTTTATTTATGTTTCACCAATCGAATCTCTCACCGAGAATCCGAAAAACTATCTAAAAACGGAGGCGGCAAATAGCTGGATATTTGAAAGAATATCGGAGGTTTTTCCCGATACCATACCGCCAAAAGCCGAAAAAGCCATATACTATTATAATTACTCCGATTGTACGAATATGAATGTCGATGTATATGCTCGCTGGGAGCTTGCCGATGCGCCATACATAAAGGAAAAGGAAAGGGTTATGAAAGCCTTCCCCGATGCCCGAACTCAGGTTGCAAAGGATTTAGGCAGGGTTTACATAATTGACGAATTCGGCATCGGTCAATATGAGTATCTGGTATTTTTTTATAATGATAATACAAAAACCGTAGCGTATGCATATTCCCGTACCGATAATATCAGAGACGATGAGCACAGGCCATATTTTATGCGTGTTGAGCAAATTTCAGTAAAATAATTTCGACACAATGCACTTGACATTAACTTTAATTATGTTATAATCACTATCCCGGCAGAACTAATCAGGAGGTGATGGGCTTGGATAAAAAGGAAGGGCAAAAGGTTGCCGCTCAGAACAAAAAAGCCTATCATGATTATTTCGTGCTTGAGGAAATGGAGGCAGGCATTGAGCTTTTCGGCACCGAGGTTAAATCAATCCGTCAGGGAAGAATTAATCTCAAGGATGCCTGGTGCAGTATTCAGGGTGGGGAGATTTTTGTCAACGGTATGCATATAAGCCCCTATGAGCATGGCAATGTTTTCAACCGTAATCCCCTGCGGGTACGAAAGCTGCTGATGCATAAGCGTGAAATCAACAGACTTTACGGCATAACCAAGCAGCAAGGGTTGACACTTGTTCCGCTTTGTGTCTATTTTATCAACGGCAGGGCAAAGGTGAGCGTCGGGCTTTGCAAGGGTAAAAAGACCTATGATAAGCGTGAGGCAATAGCACAAAAGGACGCTCAGCGAAACATTGAGCGGGCAATAAAAATCCGTTAGATTGCATTTCACCCAATAATATGGGGATGAAAGGATTTCGACGGGGGTTTTGAACCACGATAAGCGAGTAGCGGTGCGGAACCGCTATAAAATCCGTAGTTTAGAAATAAACGACAACAATACAGTTTTAAAAGCTGCTTAAATAGCAGCCGTCCCTGCAGTGAGCACCGCGGCATTGTAAGGGGCGTCGATTAGCGGTGAACGTGAGCAGGCAAGAGCCGTGTAGCCTGCCATGAACAACATGGCTACCGTAGAGTCAAGCCTGCCTTTTGGCGTGACTTGAGGGGAATCTTAAACAAAAGGCTACACTCGTAGAAAGTTATGGGAATGGGCTTTCGGACGCGGTTTCGATTACCGCCATCTCCACCATTAATAACCGCCTGTGTGTCGTTTTCGGCACATAGGCGGGTTTTGCATATCTGCGGTGCGTTTTTGCGATTCAGGTTCGACAGGAATATGGAAAAACATTTTAAAAAAACCGTTATGCTGAGCCAATGGTTTTTACGCAAGAGGCGAGTCTTTGCTGCTGAGCGTCAATATTCACCAGAATTTGCAGATGTTTCGTGGATAATTATCATTAAGACTAATGCCGAAAGTTTGTAAATAACTTGTAAATAATCATGTTAAATTTAACTTATAAGGTTGACACTCCCATTTTCCTTTGTTACAATTACAAAGCATATTCCATTATATATGTATGTATCCCAATAGAAAAAGGAAGGCGAACCAAATGAAAAGGATTGCAGCGGCTATTCTTGCACTGTCATTGTTCGTATGTATGTTAACGGGATGTAAAGGAAAAGACAACAACGATGAAACGCAGCATGTTACGCAGGCATCGGCAGGTGTTGAGGTTCCTGTTGCGGTAGTTGATGAAAATGGTGCGATGACCGTTCTCAAGAATAAGGACGGCAGCGATAATTCAATTCTGGGCGAAAACGGCGAAAAAATCACACTTACTCAGGATAATTTCGTTTCAACCGTTTCCAATGCCGCAGGAGAGGTTTCAGGCATTAAAACCGCTGACGGCTATATAATATTTGCATCTCAGGAAGGTGACAAGCTTGTTGTCCTTAAAAACCCGAAGGGTGAATGCGAGGTTCAGCTAGTTGAAGAGTATGAAGAGGAGCAAACAACCGAACTGTTGACAACCACAAGGCCGACAACAACCAAACCCACAACAACACGGCCAAAACCAAAGCCCACCTCAACAAAGAAGGTCACTACAACAAGCATATATGACAGGCTCGGTATAGATGAGGAGGAGGCCAGCAGAGCACTTGAGGAAGCCGGTATTGATAAGGATAATTTTGATTATTACAGCCAAAAGATTTTGTCATATATGGTTTCCAAAGACGGCTACTTTTACACCGATGGTGACCCGTGGCAGCGCAACTTCGGCTTCAACGCCATTTATGACCTTATGGCTCCGTTTGCCTTCATGTGGTACGACACTTTAAGGGTAAAATTCAATTATGATGAACTTGACTGGATGATTCAAATTTGGAAAGGGCAGTACGGCTTTGCCTTCATCGGCGCCGAAATCGGCGTTTATACCAAAGACCCTACAAGAGAAGAAAACCATTATGATTGTGCAGCAAACGAGAATATGCTTGGCATGACAATGACGCTGTTTCATTATAACGAAAAGCTATTCACAAGGCCTCACGGCACATATTGGTGGATGACCGGCTTTGTTCCCGGCGTGCTTGATTCACGCACTTCCCCTAGGAGTGAGCTTACTCTTGTTGCCGCAATTGATTTCAAGACTAAAGAAATGACAGACCTTTTTGTCAACGGGCTTGTAAATGCCGGCTTTAAGGAGATCGGCTTTATTCAAAAAAGCAAATCGGAAACTTACAGAGTCAAAGGCAAAACAGTTGAATTATGCTGGAGATATCTTGACCAAAAGCTCAAATCCTAAATGACAAAAAAGCAAATTTTTCTTAATTCTTTTCCACTTATTGGTTGACAAATGTTATTTGCCATGATATGATAATCATCAGCGAAATCGGCGTTTCGCAGCAGTTATTGCGTTTCGCAGCAGTTATTAAGAATGAGTTTACAGATTACAGAAAGGGTTGTTCGAAAATGAAAAAGTTATTGAGCGTTGTTTTGGCATGCGCACTATGCGCAACTTTCTCGATGGGAGCCTTCGCACTTGATATTGATGAAATCATTGGCTCTGCTGAAGACTATTACAACAAGGCCAAAGAAGCCGTCAACGGTTTTGTCGGCGAAAACCCAATCCCCGATGCTGGCGAATTTGTCAACGGTATTGTTGATTCAATTTCCGGTATTGCAGATGGCTCTGGGGAGATCAGCGATATTGTGGAATTAGTTCCCGGCATTAGCTTTGACGATGTCAACGGCATTATCGACATTATCAAGGGTTCCGTTGATTCAGAAACACTTTCAAGAGTTGTTGACGAGAGCGTTGCAGCACTTGAATCTCTCGGCCTTATCGACGGCGATTTTGATATCTCTGATATCGACACTGACGTTGCTCCCCAGTTTATGGAGTATATCTTTGACGGCCTTGAGGCACTCGGAGTTGACACTTCAGGCTTTGAGGAGTTCCTTTCAAACAGTGAGCTTATCAACTTCTTTGCTTCGCTTTACACAGGCGGCGGCATCGTTGATCCGGAGCCCGAAATTCCTCAGACAGGTTCTTCAGTAACAGCTATGGCTGCTCTTGCAGTTCTTCCTATTGCAGCTGCAACAACGGCTGTTGTATGCACAAAGAAGGAAGAGGAATAATTATTTTTTAAACTAAACACCCCGGGGTTGCCCGGGGTGTTTATTTTTTTTTGAATATTAATCATAGAAAAATCATACTATAAAACTGCGTATCAGAATAAAACGGGATAAAAAATCCCCCGTATCAGGGGGACTTTATA
>JAAZFZ010000138.1 GCA_012511485.1 Clostridiales bacterium
GAATGATATAAAGTCAAAAATAAAACGGAGTAAGCTATGCGTGAAGCTGAAAATCGTGAACAAATAGAATTATGCGGTAGCGTTGAGGATGTTACTTTTCGCAGGGAGGATACAGGCTTTACCGTTCTGGATTTGAGCAGTGACGGTGAGCTTGTTACTGTTGTCGGTATTCTGCCGCAGGTAACGGCAGGTGAGGAGCTTCGCCTTGTCGGCTACTGGGACTTTCACGCATCCTTCGGCAGGCAGTTTCGTGCCCAGCTTTGCGAGAGGAGCTTGCCCGCAACCTCTGCAGATTTGCTCAGGTACTTATCATCCGGCGTAATAAAGGGAATAGGACCGGTGACGGCGCAGAAGATTGTTGAAGCCTTCGGTGAAGATACCTTCGATGTGCTCGAAAACAATCCACGCCGTCTTTCCTCAATTAAGGGGATTTCACTGGCAAAGGCAGAAAAAATCTCACGGGAATTTCGTGAGCAGTTTGCCGTGCGTGAGGTTATGATAGCACTGGAAAAGTTCGGAATGACTCCCCTTGAGTGCCTTAATGCCTTTAAAATATTCGGCTCAAATGCCGTAAATACGATTACTCAAAATCCTTATATTCTCTGCAATGAGGGTGTCGGAATAAGCTTCCCCAGGGCGGAGAAAATCGCAATCTCAATCCCCGAAAAGCCCGACGAATCATTCAGAATCATGGCGGGCGTTATTCATGTGATAAAGCATAATCTGGCTAACGGGCATACCTGTGTGCCCAGGGACAAGCTTTTTGAGCCGTGCAATGAACTTTTGGGTGCAAATAAGGAGAGTATAGAGGCTTCTATTGAAAGTCTTATAGGTCAAAAGCAGCTGATTACAAAGAAAATCGAGGGCAGAGATTTCATTTTCATTCCCAATATGTATTTTGCGGAGAGCAGGGCGGCAAATGTAATTAAGTTTATGCTCAAATTCCCTCCCGCAGGCAGGGAAACTCTTCAGAAGGATATTTCAAAAATTGAGCAGCAGGAAAATATAAAATACGAGTCAAAGCAAAGGCTTGCAATTGAAACAGCAGTTGAAAAGGGTCTGCTCATTCTGACCGGCGGTCCCGGGACGGGCAAAACAACAGCCATAAACGGAATACTCAAGATATTTGAAATGGATGGGCTAAATGTTGCTCTGACTGCACCCACAGGCAGAGCCGCAAAGCGCATGAGCGATGTTACGGGCAGGGAGGCAAAAACAATCCACCGCCTGCTTGAGGTTGAATGGGATAATAACGACAGGCCGGTTTTTAATCGTTGCCAGTCGAATCCGCTTGAAGCGAATGCTGTTATAGTGGACGAGCTTTCAATGGTTGATGTTTCGCTTTTTTCCAGCCTTCTTTCTGCGCTTGCGCTCGGGTGCAGGCTGATAATGGTTGGCGACTCTGACCAGTTGCCGCCTGTCGGTGCGGGGAATGTGCTGCATGACCTTATTGCCAGCGAAAAAATCCCCGTTGTTGAGCTGACGGAGGTTTTTAGGCAGGCTATGGAGAGCAGGATAGTAACAAACGCCCATAAAATTGTCAGGGGAGAAATGCCTGACCTCGAATGCAGGGACAGGGACTTCTTTTTTATGGAAAGAAATAATCCCGCACTTGCCGCAAAAACAATTAGCGAGCTTTGCTCAACCAGATTGCCTAAGGCATACGGTTATTCCTCCTTTGAGGATATACAGGTGCTTTGCCCCTCAAGAAAAGGGCAGGCAGGTACAGTTAATCTCAATAGGCTGCTTCAGGATGTTTTAAATCCTCCTGAAAATGACAAGAATGAAATTGCCTACCCTTCCGGCAAGACTTTGCGTGAAGGGGATAAGGTAATGCAAATAAAAAACAACTATGATATTATATGGGAAAAGGGCAGTGAAAGCGGCTCAGGAATTTTCAATGGTGATGTAGGAGTGCTCCGCAAAATAAATAAGGGCAACAGCTCCATGATTATCGTTTTTGACGACAGGCAGGCTATCTATTCATTTGAGGCTGCAGCGGAGCTTGAACTTGCTTATGCCGTGACAGTCCATAAAAGTCAGGGCAACGAATTTGAGGCGGTGATTATGCCCGCCGTTGATGTTATACCTCAGCTTGCCTACAGGAATCTTTTGTATACTGCAGTAACCAGAGCAAAGTCAATAATGATAATAGTCGGCGCAAAGCAAGATATTTATAAAATGACAAATAACAATAAAAAGTCCAGACGGTATTCCGCATTGAAATATTTTTTGACGGAGAGTGTGGAGGATGTTTAAATCGGAAGAATTGCTCGAAAGGCTGCTGTGCTTTTTCTTCCCGAGCAGGTGCATTTTTTGCGGGAAGGTTTTGCCGCCCATGAGCCTTGAGTGCAACGGCTGTCAGACTACGGTCAAAAGGATATCAGAGCCCGTGTGCATACTTTGCGGATGTGAAAAAAAGGATTGCTGCTGTAAGAAAAGGCGTTATTTTCATAAAGGCATTGTTGCGCCCCTTTACTACGAAGATAAGGTTCGCAGGGCATTTAAAATATTCAAGTTTCAGGATAATACCGTCGCTGCCCGCCTTTTAGGCGAAATGATGGCAGGAACCGCAAAAAAGTACTACGCCAACATTAAATTTGATGTCATAACATATGTTCCCATGACTCGAAAGAAGCTAAGGCAAAGAGGCTATAATCAGAGTGAGCTTCTCGCAAAGGAGACCGCAAAGCATCTTCAATTAAAGGTTGAAGGCACATTGCTTTCAAAGATATACGAAAACGATATTCAGCACGACCTCAATTCATATTTAAGGAGCGGGAACATTATCGGCGTGTATGATGTCCCCGAACCGGAGCTGATAAAGGGCAAAACAATTCTGCTTTGTGATGATATAAAAACAACCGGTGAAACACTCAACGAATGTGCAAAGATGCTCATATTAAACGGTGCGTCCGAAGTCTGGTGCCTTGTCGGCGCATTGACAAGGAGGAGGAGAGCCGGCTCAAAAATCGGCGATTAGTCTATACGGGGCGTCGTGCAGTGAAAAAATCAACGGAGGTGAGACTATGCTCGGCATAAATATTGGCATTGACCTGGGTACAACAACAACAATCATATATGTTCAAGGCAAGGGTATAGTTCTCAGTGAGCCTTCGGTTGCAGCTTGTGATGCCAAAACTGGCAAAATGCTTGCAACGGGCAACAAGGCATATGACATGCTCGGCAGAAACCCCGATTCGGTGAGAGTAGTCCGCCCGATGAAGGACGGCGTTGTTTCAGACTTTACTGTTATTCAGAGTATGCTTATTTATTATATACAAAAGATTTGCGGCAATAAGATTTTCAAGCCCAATGTTATTCTATGCACACCCTCAAGCGTAACGGAGCTGGAAAAAAGGACCATTCTGGACCTTGCCACGGCTTCGGGAGCAGGCAGAGCGTGCCTTATTGAGGAGCCTCTGGCTGCAGCTATCGGTGCAGGGCTTGATATCTCACACCCCTGCGGAACGCTTGTTGTCGATATTGGCGGAGGTACGACGGATATAGCTGTCATAACAATGGGCAGCATTGCAATTTCAAAAAGCATAAAGGTAGCGGGAAATGCTCTTGACGAGGCAATAATAAGGCACATGAGAAGGGAGCGCAACCTGCTTATCGGCGAGGTAACGGCGGAGGATATTAAAAAGAGAATCGGTTGCTCCTACCTTCGTGACGAGGAGCTTGCAGTCGGTGTCAAGGGCAAGAATTATATAACGGGCATGCCTGCATTTTTTGAGATTTCTTCAACCGAGGTCTATCTTGCAATGCGTGAGCAGATTGAAACTGTAGGCGATGCCGTTCATTCAGTGCTGGAAATAACGCCCCCCGAAATGGCTGCGGATATAGCCGACAGAGGTATTTATGTAACAGGCGGCGGCGCTCTTCTCAGGGGCGTAGATATTATGATAAACCGCAAAACGGGTATTGCAACAACAGATGCAGATGACCCTGTCAACTGTGTTGCAAAAGGAATCGGCAAAGCACTAAAAGACATTAATATTCTCTACGATAACGGCTATATTTTTAAAACCCGTGAAGAAACTTCGGGATCTGAGGAATAATCCATAAAAAAAGTTGAATAATAATATGTTTTTCAGTCCATAATGTATTTGCAATAACTTGCAAAAAGAAAGGGCTGATTTTTTTGTCAGAAAAATTAAAGGTAATTAATAAAATAGAACTAGCAGTTTTCATCGGTTTACTTATGACAATAATATTTTCATGCACATATGGAGTCATAGGCTTTAACGAAAGCTGTGAAGATATAAGGGACAGCATGCTGCGCCTTCATGTCATAGCAAACTCCGACTCCGATGAGGACCAGAGCCTCAAGCTCCTTGTGCGTGATACGGTTTTGGAATCGGGGGCGGATATTTTTGACGGAAGCGTGAATGTTGAAAATGCAGAAACCAAACTAACCCCCAGAATTAATGAGCTTGAAAGGGCAGCTGAAAAAATCATAAGTGAAAACGGCTTTGACTATGATATCACAGTGAAAGTCGGCGAGGAATACTTTGACACGAGAACCTACGGCAATGTAACCCTGCCGGCGGGGGAATATAAGGCAGTCAGGGTAATCATCGGCGAGGGCAAGGGTAATAACTGGTGGTGCGTGATGTTTCCTCCGATGTGCCTGCCCGCCGCTCAGGGGGATACCGGCATTGACGCTTACCTCGAAAATGATGAAGTAAAGCTCGTTGAGAGCAACCCAAAATTCGAGCCCCGCTTCAAGGTTGTTGAGATTTATGAAAGAATAAGAAATTGCTTCGGTTAATCTAATATAATTATCAGCAAAATGTAAACTTCTGCTTAACATTTACTCCAACATGGTATATAATGGTTATCAGGCGTTTTGGCCATTATAGCTTTGGAGGAATGAATGGTGACAAAAATTATCTCTCACAGGGGCGCAAATAAATATGCACCTGAAAACACAATCCCGGCTTTTCAGAAGGCACTTGAGTTCAAGGTTGAAGGATTTGAAAATGATGTTCATTGCACAAAGGACGGTTTCGTGGTGGTCTGTCACAACCATACAATTGACGCAACCTCAAACGGCAAGGGCAAAATAGCCGACTACACCTTAGAGGAGCTTCGCAAATTTGATTTCGGCTCATATTTCTCAGAGGAGTTTGCAGGCACAAAAATCCCAACTCTTGAGGAGTTCCTCGAACTTTGCGGCGGCCTAGAAATAATCAACATCGAAATTAAGAGCCCTGAGAAGCCAAACACAGATATAGTCAGAAAAACAATCAAGCTCGTTAAGGATTTCAACCTTTTTGACAGGCTGCTTATTTCCAGCTTTGACCCGCAGATTCTTCTTGAGTGTAAGGAGTACGACAAGTTAACAAAAACGGGCATTCTCTATTCACCCGATGTTGAAGAGGTCTGCGAAGAAGTCTGTGATGATACGCTTGCCTTCGGCAAGAAATATAAGCTAGATGCATTCCATCCCTTCATTATGTTTGTAAATGATGATTATATCGAGGAATTACATGATGCTGGTTATATTGTCAACCCGTGGATTTGCAACACGGATTTCGCTCTTGAAAAACTCAAAAAATGGGGCTGTGACGGTGCAATAACCGACACACCCGACCTTGCGGCAAAGATATTGAGAGCATAAAATATTACGGCGGAAGCTTAGCTTCCGCCGTATTTAATATATCACTGTTTGTTTATTCTTTTATAAGTGTTGAAGTTAAACCTCACGCCGTTTTCTTCAAAAACATCAGAGGATTGAGCAAGAATCCATTCGTTATTTTCATCAAGATTGGGGAAGTATTTTTCAGCATCTCCCCGAGCCTGAGTTTTTGTTACAAATGCGGTGTCACAATAATCCAGCAGCAGGTTATAAACTGCTTGACCGCCGATGACAAAAACATCCTCGCTTTTATATTTTCGAGCCTCGCTCAAAAGCTCCTCAAGGCTGGCGCAAACCTTTGCACCCTCAACCTCAAGGCCTCTGTTTTTTGAAAGAATGATGTTTTCCCTGCCCTTGAGAGGCTTTTCGTTGGGCATAGTCATCAGGGTTTTTCGCCCCATTATGACAACCTTGCCGATGGTTTTGCTTCTGAAGAATTTCATGTCGGCAGAGATGCGAAATAAAAGATTATTTCCGCGCCCTATGCCCCAATTCTCGTCCACATTAACGATTAGATTCATTTTATCACCTTATACCGCAACAGGAATTTTGACATTTAACTGATGTGAATTATAGCCGATAAGACGCACACTGTCTGTAGTGAACTTATAAAAATCGGTGATGCTCTTATCTATTTCAAACTTGGGAGCTTCAAAGGGTTCTTTTTTAATCAGCTCCTCAACAAGCGAAATATGGCGGTCATAGATATGTGCATCAGCAACAACATGAACAAGCTCACCCACTTCAAAGCCGCAGACCTGAGCGAGCATATGCAGCAAAACGGCATATTGGCAGACATTCCAGTTATTTGCAACCAACATATCCTGCGACCTTTGGTTTAAAAGACCGTTGAGCTTTTTGCCTGTAACATTGAAGGTCATGCTGTATGCGCAGGGATACAGATTCATCTTGTGCAAATCCTCATGGACATAGATATTAGTCATTATTCTGCGACTGATGGGGTTATGCTTCAAGTCGTAAATGACCCTGTCCACCTGGTCAAATTCGCCCTCGGGGTATTTGTGCAAAACGCCCATCTGGTAGCCGTAAGCCTTGCCTATGCTGCCGTTTTCGTCCGCCCAGGAGTCCCAGATATGGCTGTTTAAATCATGGACATTGTTCGATTTCTTCTGCCAAATCCAGAGCATTTCATCGACTGCGGACTTAAAGCCGGTTTTTCTCAGCGTAATAATAGGGAACTCCTTTGACAGGTCATAGCGGTTAACCATTGCAAATTTCTTAATTGTGTGGGCGCTTTTACCGTCACTCCATTTAGGGCGCACCTCATAGTCCGCATCACTCAACCCGTTATTTAGAATATCCTTACAGTTCTCAATAAAAATTTTGTCTGCATAACTCATAATTTGCCTCCGGAAAGCTTTTTTATCATTCAATTACAACAGCAGTTCCCGAAGCCGAAACCATAAGCATGGAGCCGTTAGCACCGAGCACCTCATA
>JAAZFZ010000139.1 GCA_012511485.1 Clostridiales bacterium
CACGACATGGGACCTTGCACAATTTGAAGTCGTCGGCCATAAATGGGCAGATTTGAGCGATAACAGCTTCGGGCTTTCAATTCTCAATGACTGTAAATACGGCTGGACAGTCAAGCACGGGCATATCCGCCCCTCACTGCTGCGCTGTGCCACAAACCCGAACAGTGTTCAGGATAGGGAGAATCACCATTTCACCTATTCAATTTACCCGCACAGCGGCCATGTCAGCGATTCGAAGGTTGTTGAGCAGGGTTATTCGCTCAACTATCCGCTCTATTGCATTAATCAGCAGCCGCACGGTGGAGCACTTTGTGCCGAGTATTCTCTTGCAAGCGTTGACAGCCCGAATGTGATAATAGAAACTATCAAAAAGGCTGAGGACAGCGATGCTTTAATCATCAGAATGTACGAAACATGGAACAGAAAAACGGACTGCACACTGAGCCTCGGCTCTCCCGTCAAGGCTGCGTCAGAATGTAACCTCATGGAGGAAAAGGACGAAGCGGTTGACTTTGACTCAAAGAGCGTCAGGCTTAAGTTCAAGCCCTTTGAAATCAAAACAATCAAGGTAAAGCTCTGATTGCCAACAATTTATGAGTGGCGCCCCCGATTTGTGTCAGGCACATCGGGGGCGCCTTAAAGCTACCCGCTGTGTTAATTTTTCCCTTGCCCTTTTGGGGCAATTGTGCTAGACTTCTTTTGATAATTCGGGAGGTTGATTCTTTTGAGCAGAGCAAAGCTATTTGAAAAGACAAAGTATTTTATTGTGGATATGGACGGCACCTTCTACCTTAGTGACACAATCATTGAGGGTTCGGCCGATTTTCTTCGCTCCCTTTCTGATATGGGAATGGATTTTTTCTTTTTTACCAACAACTCCTCAAACAACACTGCGGTCTGCTGCGAAAGGCTTGCCAAAATGGGCTTCCCTGTCGGTGAAGAAAAGATAATTGTTTCAACTCAGGTTACAATAGACTATATAAAGAGAAATTACAGCGGCATGAGTGTCTACCTTCTGGGCAACGAGAGGATGACAAATGATTTTATCATATCGGGAATAAATTTAACGCATGAAAAGCCTGACCTTGTTGTTCTCGGATTTGACACAACGCTGACATATGAAAAAATCCGGAGGGCTGCGAATTTTATTGCAGACGGAGCAATATATATAGCCACACATCCCGACATTAACTGCCCCGTAAAAGGGGGCTTCATGCCCGACACAGGCTCGATGATAGAGCTTTTTGCCGCTTCAACCGGCAAACGCCCGATTGTAACAGGCAAGCCTATGACGGCAACGGTTGACTATATCACAAATCTTCTCGGCTGCGGCAGGGACGAGCTTTGCTTTGTCGGTGACAGGCTTGAAACGGATATTGCAATAGGCTTTAACCACGGCATACCCTGTGTTCTTGTTTTGACGGGAGTAACATCTATGCAGGAGCATGAAAACTCGAAAATCAAAGCCGATTTCGTGGTACCCTCCATCTCCTGCCTGAAGGACTATCTTATCTGAGAGCTTGCGGTCAGTTCGAAACCATCCTGACCTTAAATAAAACTACGGAGGAATAAATTTGAAAAGAAGTAAATTATTATACCTTGTACAGGGAGCGCTTATAGCCGCGATATATGCCGCGCTGACCTATCTGGCTTCAATTTTCGGCATTGCTTACGGTAGCATTCAGTTCAGGTTTTCGGAGGCGCTTACAATCCTGCCCGTGCTGACTCCTGCGGCAATCCCCGGCTTGACTGTAGGCTGCCTTATCGCAAATATAGCAAGCCCATACCCTGCGGATATGCTTTTTGGCACACTTGCAACTCTCCTTGCGTCAGTTGCCACCAGAGCACTCAGGAAAATAACCGTTAGAGGCATACCCGTCCTTTCACCGCTTGCACCCGTCATTTTCAACGCTCTGATAATCGGTGCAGAAATCTCGCTTTTTATGCCTGAGGGCATAACATTTGCCGGCTTTGCATATTCTGCTCTGACTGTCGGAGCGGGTGAGCTTGTAGTCTGCTACGCTCTGGGGATACCCCTAATGCTCTTGTTAAAGAGAAAACCCATCGGCAAAATCCTGCAATAATTTGATGAATACTGCTAACAATTGACTTAAATTCGCTGATATTTCCCGTCCCACCAGCATATATGATTATGAAAGGGGCGGGTTTTTGTGTTTGCAGTGTTACAAATACTTGAGAGAGAGAAAGATATCTTTTCAATTATCAGAGAGCGGCTTAATCCGTCAAAGCCTGCAATATCATCAAAAGCTGTCAGGAGCGGAGCGCCGTTTTTTACCGTTACCGTTAAGAAAAACAAGAACGGAGTTCCATGGCAGTGCGTAAAAACAATGTGCGGCAGGCTTTCACAGCGTTTGCTTGTGGTTGGTGATGAAGTCCTCCCCGACGGATACGGCATGGATTTGTTTGAACCCACCGTTTTGCCGGCAAAATTAATACTCAACTGCGCTGTCGAGGCATTTTCACGCTGTGAGGCTCAGGCGGCGAAGCTGAGCGTTTGTATTGTTGACAGAAAAGGAGTTTTGTCAAGTATTATCGACGGGCTGGTAATGCACGCCGCAACAATAAAAATTGTGACTGATAAATCTAGCTTATATGCACTCACGGCGTCGGATATTATGGAAAGATTCGGCGCAACTCTTATTATTGATGACAATATTTCGCTTGCAAAAGACTGTACTGCTGTCATAACAACGGATATTTCGCTGCTGGAAGGCTCAGAAAAAGGGGTGATTTTTGCCCCTTCCTGCCGCCGCAACACCGCTTATCATAATGTTGTTACAGGGGATGGCATAGTTATGCCCGAAGAATATGTGCGCATAAAGCCCGAAGGGATAAGCCCTTTGATTTTTGCCTGCGCTTTGCATGAACTGAGCGGAGTTGCTGTTCTTGAAAGGTCATGCTTTGAGCGAATCTTTTTAAACTCCTCACCCGTTAGCATCTTTAAAATTGCAAGGCTTCTCGCAAGGGAAGCGGGATAGAATTGCATATTTTTTCTTATTCTCATAATAATAATATCTCACAGAGTGAAATGCTTGACATTTCATTATCGTTTCATTATAATGGCAATAATGTCATGGTGCTTATGCAGCAAGCTTTATTTTTTTTTAATAGATAACATCTAAGTTTTGAAAGGAAGATAAAGTTGATGGCACAGGAAAAGACTGTTCTAACCCATGAGGGTTATTTAAAGCTAATGGCTGAGCTTGAGAATCTAAAAACTGCCGGTAGAGACAGTATTGCTGAAAAAATTAAAGAGGCACGCTCCTTTGGCGACCTTTCTGAAAATGCCGAATATGATGAGGCTATGAACGAGCAGGCCAAAATGGAGGCTCGCATTGCAAAGCTCGAGGATGATCTCGCAAACTCGACAATTCTCGATGAAAACGAGCTGAGCACCGAGGTTGTATCCACAGGCTCAAGAGTGGAGGTTCGCAATACCTCCACAGGCTTAATTGTCGAATATCATATTCTCGGCAAAACTCAGGCAAACCCCGAATTGGGTATTATTTCCGACCAGTCGCCTGTTGGCAGGGCTTTGCTCGGACACAAGGCAGGCGAAAGCGTAACTGTCGAAACACCCACAGGCAAGAGCTTTTCATTGGAAATCCTTTCAATTTCCAGATAATTTAATTATACCCTTTTGACGGCAGGAATTCTGCCGTCAGATGTTTCATTAAGGAGATTTATTATGCAGGATGAAATTAACGGCGCCGCACCGGATAACGAAAAAGAGCAGGCGCAGCAGGACGAAAACGAACTCCGCCAGATTAGAGCGGACAAGCTAAAAACCCTTCAGGCTGAGGGAAGGAATCCGTTTGAAATAACGGTTGCAAACCATTCAATTAGTGCCAACGAGATAGTAGAAAGTTTTGAAAGGCTTGAGAATACGGATGTTTCCATCTGCGGGCGCATGATGTCAAAGCGTGATATGGGCAAGGCAAATTTCATCGATATTCGTGACCGTTCCGGCAGGATTCAAGTATATATCAAAATTAACGATATCGGCGAGGATG
>JAAZFZ010000140.1 GCA_012511485.1 Clostridiales bacterium
CAGAGCATTTAAGACAGTGCGGATATAAAGAGGTCAGCGTGACACAAAGAAGCAGCGACTTTGGCGCGGACATAATAGCATACGAAGGGATGGGTGCTAAAATCTGCATCCAGTGTAAGTATTATAAGGGGTCGGTTGGTGTATCTGCTATCCAGGAGGTAAATACCGCTAAAGCCTATTATGATGCTGATGTTGCAGCGATCTTCACTAATTCAACTTACACACGACAGGCTCAAGAATTAGCTGCAAAATGTAAGGTAAAGTTATTTAGGCTTGATATGGAAACAAAGACAACCTCTCCCCCAGGATTGCAGTCGAAAGAAAAAGACAACCTCGATTGGATAGACCAAATCGAAGATTACCATGCATTCATGGACGATTGATTTTAATTAAATATAAGCTTTTGCAATAGTGCGAAAGGAACTGCTCATAGGGGCTACAAGAAATTATAGTCCCTTTTTTATTTTGGAGGTAAAGATGGAAAACTTGATTTCAAAAATATTTTCTCAAATACAAAAAGACCCCGAGGAGTATACCGCTTATGACGATCTTTTTTCAGTGTGTCGTAATATGGAGGAAACTGATTTTAAAACAGCACATGAAGTGAATTCAAAATTGCGCTCACTTGTTTCTCAAGCAATGAAGCTTCCGATTGATGTCATACAGTTCTTTGAATTATATAAAAAAAGTTTGCTTTTCGATGCACCACATTTTTTTGACAGTTATCTTCTCTACTTAGAGATTGACCGTAAGCCGGAGGAAAGGTTTTACCAACCACGCCGCCGTGTTTTAAAGCAGGTGGTAGATAATTTACAAAAACTTGTTGATGATGATTTGGACGAGCTTTTTATCTCGATGCCGCCGAGGACGGGAAAAACCTCATTGTTAAAATTTCTAATGAGCTGGCTCATTGGTCGAAAAAGCGAATCGTCCAACCTGTATTCCGCATATTCGGACACTATAACAAAAGCGTTCTATACAGGAGGCGATTGATGAATTGAGTTCAAGTCTTGATAATCTCGCAGGGGTGACTTTGAAAGATGTAACATCTTGGGCAAAGGTACAGGAAATAGTAAGAGCAGGGCTTGCCGATAAAGTGTTTACCTGACCCTTATGGGTTGGTGTAGTATATAATCCTCCTCAACACAAAACACCGACAGGCTAGGGTTGTTCTTTTGCAGCAACCTTTTTTTAACCGTGCTGCTCACCCCCCGTCAAAATTTCATCCGTGTGCAGCAAAAGTGATTTGCCTTCGTTTTTATAGAGGATGCAGATGCGATAGTCCGTGCCCTTATTAATCCTGTCTGAGTCAAGGCAGCACAGAAAACCCGTGTATTTATAATTTGCGCAGCCCGAAGCATACCTTTGAACCTCGCAGTTATCCTTGCACATTGTAAAGGCCTTGTAGTATTTATCTGTGCCGACGGGGTTTAGAAGTATGTGACATTCAAACTGCTTGACACCCTCCTCACCCACAGGCACAGCATATGCCCAGATAAAAAGCTTATCCCCATTCTCCTCACAGCCGAAAATGCCGTAACTGATTGCGCAGTCTTCATCGCCGCATGAAGAAATATCGACAGGGACAAGCCTTGAGCAGTGAAAAAATAAAACGGCACAAAATGCTGCAGAGCAAAGTAAACCGAAAAAAAGCAGGCAGGCGGCGTTTTTTTTAAGGTTCCTGTTTTCAAAAAAAGTAAGCATAAACCGAATATCCTTTGTCAACATATAGGTTGTTTATCTATTTTTCCCTTATCCTTACAATATAATTATTGTCATTTTTCAATAAATAAAACCTAAGTGACAAGGTCACAGAATACAAATCTCAAAACACATATAATAAGCTTGAATTCAAATAGTAAAGGAGAATGGAACATGGCAGTAGTTAAGGTCACTAAAGAAAATTTCGAGAAAGAAGTTTTACAATCCCCTAAGACTGTTCTTATTGATTTCTGGGCAGAGTGGTGTGGCCCGTGCAGGAGCCTTTCGCCAGTTGTTGACGAGGTGGCGGAGGAAATTGAGACTGCAAAGGTGTGCAAGGTCAATGTTGACCAAGAGCCTGAGCTTGCGGAGGCCTTCAGGGTCATGAGCATCCCGATGCTTGCCGTTATCAAGGACGGTAAAATCGTTAAAACCTCTGTTGGGGTCAGGCCAAAAGCTGAAATTATCCGTATGCTGGATGTCTGAAAAAACAGTGAGGGAAAAACTTTCTCTCACTGTTTCTGATTAATACTTTTACTGGAGGGATTAGCATGAATACCGGGCAAAAGGTTCTAATTGTCGGGGGCGTAGCCGGCGGTGCCACTGCAGCCGCAAGACTCCGCAGGCTCGATGAATTTTCACAAATAATTTTGTTTGAGAGGGGCGAATATATCTCCTTCGCAAACTGCGGGCTTCCGTATTACATCGGCGGCGAAATAAAGGAAAAATCAGCCCTGACGCTGCAATCACCCGAAAGCTTTAACTCAAGGTTTAAGGTTGACGTGCGTGTGAATAATGAAGTAATGTCAATAAATCCGAAAGAAAAAACCGTCACAGTAAAAAATCACATTAACGGCGAAAAGTATGATGAAAGCTATGATAAGCTTGTGCTTTCAATGGGTGCCGAGCCTGTCAAGCCAAACATTGACGGCATCAATTCCGATAAGGTTTTTACCCTTCGCAATATTCCC
>JAAZFZ010000141.1 GCA_012511485.1 Clostridiales bacterium
TTCTTTCGGCAGCAATGCTTCCAAGCAGGTGCCTGTTCCTGAAAATGCTTTCTGAAGTGTCCTTTTCAATCTCAAAGCCCAGAACGCTTGCAAATCGAAGAGCTCTGAGAATTCTTAATGCATCCTCATTAAATCGTTCATCAGGTTTCCTGACACAGCGTATAATTCTATTTTCTAAATCCTGTTTTCCTCCGAAGCAGTCTATGATGCCCTCCTTGTGATTATAGCACATAGCATTAACCGTGAAATCACGGCGGCTCAAATCCTCGCTGATTTCCGAAGTGAAGCTGACACTCTCAGGGTGCCTAAAATCCTTATATTGCCCGTCAATCCTGAAGGTTGTTATTTCAAGCGGGGTCTTATCAATGATTACGGTAACCGTTCCGTGCTTCACTCCTGTTTCAATTACTTTGTAATCACTAAACACTTTTTCAGTTTCTTCGGGTGTGGCGGAGGTCGTAATGTCCCAATCATCAGGGGCAAAACCGAGCAGGCTGTCACGAATGCAGCCGCCAACGGCATAAGCTTTATATCCGTTCTCAATCAACAAATTTATTGCAGTTTCCACATTTCGGGGCATTTCAATCTTCAAATTTTTCCACCACGCTTTCTGTGTACAATACTAGCATAATAATGTATAATTATCAACGCATAAATTGAGGTGAGCCAATGCCGAGAACTATCGATTTTGTTGTTACAAGCGAATATGACGGAATGAAGCTTTTCAGGTTTCTGAGGGGCGGGGCGAAGCTTTCCTCAAGGTTGGTTTCATCTCTCAAGCATTATGACAACGGGATAATGCGCAGCGGATTAAAAATCAGAACAATTGATAAGGTAAAAGCCGGGGATGTAATTACGATAACACTCCCGGATGACGAAACGGGAGCGGAGCCTATTGAATCACAGCTAGATATACTGTATGAGGATAATGACCTACTCATTGTCAATAAGCCTGCAATGCTCGCAATGCACCCCACGCATAATCATCAGGGGGATACACTTGCAAATGCCGTATCCTGGCATTTAAAGAAGGAGGGCAAAACCGCAGTTTTCAGGTCGGTCGGCAGGCTTGATAAAGGAACCTCGGGCGTAGTTGTATGTGCGCTTAACCGATACTCTGCAGCAAGGCTTTCCGGAAATATTCAAAAAGAGTACCTTGCCGTGGTTACAAAAGAATTTACGGGGGAGGGTACAATCAATGTGCCAATCTACCGCCCAGACCCGATGAAAACACTTCGCGCCTCTGGACACACGCAAGGCGCAGAATCGGCAGTAACTCACTGGCAGTCAATAAAAAGCGGCAAAGGAATCAGCCTCCTGAGGGTATGGTTGGATACGGGCAGAACTCATCGAATCAGGGTGCATTTTGCTCACCTCGGAGCACCGTTGCTCGGTGATACAATGTACGGCGATGCAAACTCTCAAATAGGTCACCAGCTTCTGCATTGCCATAAAGCAAGCTTTATCCACCCGACAACAAATGAGCCGATAACAGTGGCTGCCAAAATTCCGCATGAATTTTCTATTTGCGACAAATATGTTTTTTTATAAACAGTATACAATAATCTTTCATGATAATGGCATAAAATATACACAAATCATGAAACAAAATGCTTGAAAACTGATAGATATAATGATAGAATATAAATACTTAAAAATATGAGGAGGATTACATATGAAAAAATTAACCAGAATTTTGTCATTAATTATGGTTGTTGCCCTTATAGCAACTCTTTTCGGAGGGTGCAGCCAAAAAAGAGATCTTGACAAAATTAAGGAAAGCGGCAAGCTTATTATGCTAACAAATGCAGCGTTCCCGCCTTTCGAATACACTGAAAACAACAAGGTTGTCGGTGTTGATGTTGATATTGCAAATGAAATTGCTCAAGAGCTTGGCGTTAAGCTTGAAGTTCAGGATATGGACTTTGACTTCATTGTTGACTATGTCAAGAAGGGCAAGGGCGATATCGGTGTTGCAGGAATGTCCGTTAACGATGAGCGTAAAGAGCAGATTAATTTCTCGGTTGAATACATTACTTCAACTCAGTTTGTAATTGTTCCTACAGGCACAGATACTGCCAGCTTTGAGCTTGACGGCAAGGTAATTGGCGTTCAGGAAGGCACTACAGGCGATGTTTACTATGCAAGTGACCCCGAAGTAATAAAAGCAAAAGAGGTTAAGAAATACAAGTCGGCCATTGATGCCGCCGCAGATTTAAAACTGGGCAGGGTTGACTGTGTAATGATTGACGAGATGCCTGCACAAAATATTGTCAAGCAGAATGAAAGTCAGCTTATTTGCTACAATGCAGGATATGAGCCGGAATCATATGCAATTGCAGTTGCAAAAGATAATACAGAGCTGCTTAATGTTGTCAACAAAGTGCTTAACAGGCTTCTTGATGAAGGCAAAATCGATGAATTTATCGTAGCACATTCATAATTTTTAAAAAGTGTGGTTTACAGGGGTGCACTTTGTGCACCCCTGATTATTAAGTAAGATTTCCGCAACAAACCGGAAGGGGAGACCAATGAATTTTTTTGACGGCATATATGATTTTTTTTATACCGCATTAATTGAACAGAATAGATATAAATATATCCTTGAGGGTTTGCAAAATACTCTAATAATTGCCTTCTTTGCAACAATCCTGGGGACTTTACTGGGCATGATAGTTGCTATAACAAAGTATTTTGCAAAAAGCACCGGTAATGTATTATTAAAGGGTTTTGAAAAGGTTTGCTCCCTTTATGTTACAGTTGTTCGTGGCACACCCGTTATGGTTCAACTGTTTATCTGGTCGCTTGTTGTCCTGGCAAGCTGGACCCATGCTATTCCTGTTGCTTGCATTGGTTTCGGCTTTAATTCCGGCGCATATGTTGCTGAGATATTCAGGGCAGGTATTGAAGCTGTTGATGTTGGGCAGGAGGAGGCAGGGCGCTCTCTTGGTCTTACCAGAATTACGACAATGAGATATATTGTTATGCCTCAGGCAATTAAGAATATTTTGCCGGCACTCGGCAACGAATTTATAACCCTGCTAAAGGAAACCTCTGTTGCGGGTTATATAGCTGTCAACGATTTAACAAGGGCAGGTGCAATTATTAAGAACAACACCTGGGATGGCAGAATATATTTTGTCATTGCAATAATTTACCTTGTTATGGTTATGATTATTTCTAAGGTTTTGAAAATGTTTGAAAGGAGGCTGGCAAAAGGTGATAAGAGTAAATAATTTGTGCAAATCCTTTGGTGATGTCGAAGTTCTAAAA
>JAAZFZ010000142.1 GCA_012511485.1 Clostridiales bacterium
AAACCCAATAATGAAAATGATGGAAAGCCCGAGGGAATAGCACAGATAAGTATTGACTACTTTGCGAAGGTTGAGCTGAAGGTTGCTCAAATTAAGGATTGCGTGCCTGTCAAGCGTGCCAAAAAGCTGTTGAACCTGACTCTTGACGACGGCAGCGGCATTCCCCGCACGGTAGCCTCAGGGATTGCTCCGTGGTATAAGCCTGAGGAGCTTATCGGACACAAAATTGTGCTGGTAGCTAATCTCAAGCCCGCTGTTTTGTGTGGAGTTGAAAGCAACGGCATGATTCTTGCAGCCGACTGCGGTGAAAATGATATTAAGGTTTTGTTTGTTGACAATATGCCTACCGGAGCTAATGTCAGATGATTAACAATATTTTTGACTCCCATTCCCACTATGATGACGAAGCATTTGATAATGACAGATACGAAATTCTCGACGCCCTGCCAAAACAGGGCGTCGTCGGCATAATAAACTGCGGGTGCGATATAGAGAGCAGCAAATTATCAATAATGCTCAGCGAAAGGTATAATTACATTTATGCCACCTGCGGAATTCATCCTCACGAGTGTTCAAAGGCAACAGAAGTTGATTTGAATACACTTAAAGAGCTACTATTGAGCGAAAAATGTTTTGCTGTGGGAGAAATCGGGCTGGATTATCATTACGATTTTTCACCTCGGGAGCAACAGCTTGAATGGTTTGAAATTCAACTGAAAATGGCAGCAGAAATGAACCTCCCCGTCATAGTCCACGACAGAGAGGCTCACGAAGATACTTTGAGGCTGCTTAAAAAACACAGACCAACGGGTGTTGTTCACTGCTTCTCCGGCAGTGTTGAAATGGCAAAGGAGATAATAAAGCTCGGAATGTATATCGGGCTGGGCGGTGCGGTAACCTTTAAAAATGCAAAAAAGCCAATCGAAGTGGCACAATTTGTGCCTGACGACAGACTTCTAATTGAAACTGACTGTCCGTATATGGCCCCTATCCCCTTCAGGGGGAAGCGCTGCACATCGGACATGATTGCTTACACGGCGAAGGTCATAGCACAGGTAAGAGGCACTCAGCCTGAGGATTTACTGGATTTGACCTGCAGGAATGCCTATAAGCTGTTCTCAATTACCTGAAAAAGCTCGGTATAATATAAGTCGGAATAGACATAATAACGCCTGCTATTAGTACACCCAAAGCGATTATGGGGAAGGACCGCCTGATTCTCATATCAAGCAAAGCAGCTATTAGCGCTCCTGTCCAACCTCCTGTGCCGGGCAAAGGGATTGCCACAAAAGCTAAAAGCCCCCATGCGTTGGCTTTTTTCATCCTCTTGCTTTTTCTAATGGAACGGATTTCGAGCTTCTCAATTATTTTTGAGAAGCCTTTTTTATCTCTTAATAACTGAAAGATTTTCCTGATAAACAATAGAATAAAGGGAATTGGGAGTATATTTCCGAAATAGCAGATGATGAAGGCGGTCACAAAATCGATTTTCAGAAGGCTTGCTGCAATTAAACCGCCTCGGAGCTCAAGAATGGGGAATAAGGATATAATAAAAATAATTAGTTCGCCCGGAATCTTATCTCTGAAAACCGTTACAAAAAAATCTGCTATATTTTCAGTCATCTTCACCCTCCGGAATTATTCCTTGTTTGATGAGATATTCATGTGCATTATTGAGGATTATTTTATCATTCTCAAATCTGAGAGTTTCCATTGCCTTTTCAAAGCTGAGCCAAACATAATCCTCAATCTCTTCCTTCTGGATAATTGTCTGCGTATCCTTTGTTGTGGCGAGAAATATAGTAACGCTTTTTTCGACCTTGCCCTGAATGGTGTATTCGCTCTGAGATGTAAAATCGGGCAATATGTCTATATGTATGCCCGTTTCTTCAAGAACCTCGCGGGTAGCAGTGTCCTGCGGAGTTTCTTTCTCCTCAACATGACCCTTAGGAAAGCCCCAGTGGGCGCTGCGTTTGTTTTTAATCAGCAGGAATCTGTATTCATCGTTAATTATCCTATATACGACGGCTCCGCAGGAGCATTCGTAGAGGCAGTCGATAGAAAACTCACTGTCATTTAAAAAGGAGGATAATGAATTCTGAATTTGACCCACAATATACCTTGAGTTCTTTGGAGCTACAACAAGGTAAATGCCGACCTTGTCGCTCTTTTTAATTGATGCAATTACTCTACCGTCAAAATTTCTGACTTGATGGTTAATGCCAATAATGAATGCACCGTTAATTTTTGTGCTGAATTGCTTTGCACCCTCAACAACTCCGAAGTTAAGGCTATAATCAAACCCTTCTGCGGAATTGTGAGAGTTAATCGGGTTTGTTACCCTTACTCTCACATATTTGCCAAGCATTTTGTTTCTCCTCTGTCGCTGTGAGCATAGCGCATTACATACAACTCACATTCTAGTTACCAAAATATTATACAAGAATGCAGAGAAAAAAACAATAGCCGTATATTTAAAATTGCAAATTAAGCACCAAAAAATTCGTCAAGCAGTTTGGAAAAGCTCCTAATTATAGCGGAACCTGTGTTTTTACCTGCTGAAACGCTCTCCTCATAATGCTTTGGTGCAAATATGCTTCCGAAGTCATTATCCGGCAGGATATAGCCAATTGAGTCATTGCAAAGCCCGAATGTAACGAGCTTTGAATCGCCCTTAACCAGCTCTTTAAGAGGAGGATACTCAATATCAACCTTGCGGTAAGACCTCCACCTGTCATTTGCACCGCCGAGAATAAGCTCCGGTGCAATTTCACCGGGAACTAATGCAACACTCAGCCCGCTGCCAAACTGTGCAAAGCCGATTTCGGTGCTAAAATCGCGGTTCTTGCCATCTATTATCATTTTGTTGTTGCCAAGGCCTAGCTT
>JAAZFZ010000016.1 GCA_012511485.1 Clostridiales bacterium
CAGTATCCTTTACAATATAATCCGCTCCTGCTTGCTCTAGCTCCTCCCGACTCCCGTAGCCGAAAAGCACACCCGCACATTTTATGCCGACTGTTTTTGAGCCGATAACATCAAAGCGCCTGTCCCCGACCATGAGGACTTTTGATTTATCCTTCAACCCGCCCTTATCCATGGCGTTCTGAATGATTCTGAATTTGTTGGCGTCGACATACTGACCGTCCGCACCCGAAACCACATCAAAAATATTTTCAACGCCGAGTGATTCGAGTATTTTTATCACAAAATACTGCGGCTTTGAGCTTGCCACGGCGGTGATAATGCCGGCGGACTTGAGCGTGTTAATCAATTCAATCATGCCGTCATATACCCTCAGGAGCTTATAGTCGCCCGCATTATAATGCTTTCTATATATATCAAGAGCCTGAGCCGCTTCATCGTCAGTCATGCCGCATTCCCTCTTGAAGCTCTCGTTTAACGGCGGGCCGATAAAGGTGCGAAGGCTTTCGTCCGAAAGCTGCGGCTTGCCCATTTCGTCAACGCCTTTTCTTATGCATTTCAAAATACCCTCGCCGGTATCCGCAAAGGTTCCGACAAAATCAAATAAAACTCCGTCAAATTTCCTTGCCATTTCTTTCACCCAAACTTTTTTTACTGATAATTTTCTCCCCACAGATAACACTTTAGTAATGGTAACATATAATTCAACGATTTACAATCATAAAGCGTTATGATATAATATATTGATTATTTATTTTAAATAAGATTGGTGTTTTGCGTGAAATATAGGTTTTCAAACAGAATCTCAATGCTCCAGACCTCTGCAATAAGAGAAATACTCAAGGCAACCTCAAGCTCCGATGTTATTCCGTTTGCGGCGGGCAACCCTTCACCGCAGGCATTCCCTGTTGAAGCGGTTGAAAAAATAACGCAGGATATTCTCAAAAACAGACCCATTGAGGCTCTCCAGTACGGCGTTACAGAGGGCTTTGAGCCTCTGCGCAAAAGAGTGCTCGGATATGTCAGGGAAAAACATAATATCGGCAGGGATTTCGACAGTATTCTGATTACTTCAGGTGCTCAGCAGGTAATGGATCTTGCAACAAAGGTTTTTTGCAATGAGGATGATGTTGTAATATGCGAAACACCGTCCTTTATTGGCTCGCTCAACTGCTTTCGCTCCTACAATCTTAGGCTCAGAGGAGTCGAAATGGAGGCGGACGGCATGAATGTCAATAAGCTTGAGGATATTCTGAGCAGTGAAAAGAATGTCCGCTTCATATATACTATACCCAATTTTCAGAATCCTTCGGGCGCAACGATGTCGCTTGAAAAGAGAAAAAGAGTTTACGAGCTTGCGCAGAAATACAATGTTATTATTGTTGAGGATAACCCTTACGGTGATTTGCGGGTGGAGGGGGAAAGCCTCCCCTCAATCAAAAGCATGGATACAGACGGCAGAGTAGTCTATGCCGGCTCATTTTCAAAAATCCTTTCCCCGGGCATAAGGGTGGGTTATGCAATTGCGGCGGCTCCCATAATTGCAAAAATGACTGTCGGAAAGCAGACAAGCGATGTCCATACACCGGTATTTATGCAGATGCTTGTTGATGAGTGGATGGCAAACTACGATTTTGAGGAGCATATCGTCAAAATCCGTAGCATTTACGGCTCAAAGCTGAACCTCATGACGGGTTTAATTGACATCGGGCTTTCCGATTTCTTCACCTATATAAAGCCCCAGGGCGGGCTTTTTGTCTGGTGCAGGCTTCCCTACAGTGTCGATATGATGGGCTTTTGCAAAAAAGCCGCCGAAAACAAGGTTGCCGTTGTACCCGGCACGGCTTTCATTGTTGAGCCAAATGAGAAAACAAACCACATCCGGCTGAACTTTTCAACGCCGTCTGACGAAAATATTGTCAGAGGTATGGAAATCCTCACACAGCTAAAAAAACAGTTTAACTATTAATCCATACGGAGGAATTAAAATGGATAATATAAAAGAGAATGTCCCGGCAAAGCAGCCAAAGGTGCTCAGCCTTATTCAACCTACAGCCATGCCGACACTCGGCAATTACCTGGGAGCATTAAAAAACTGGGCATCCATGGCGGATGACTATGACTGCCTTTTCGGAGTGGCGGATTTACACGCCATAACCGTGCGCCATGATCCCGCTTCATTGCGAAGGCAGACAATGGAGATGTTTGCGCTTCTCCTCTCGCTTGACCTAAAGCCCGATAAAAATATTGTTTTTATTCAGAGCCATGTGCCTGCCCATGCCGAGCTTTCGTGGATACTTAACTGCTACACACAGTTTGGTGAGGCATCGAGAATGACACAGTTCAAGGAGAAGAGCCAAAAGCATGCCGATAATGTGAATGTCGGCCTTTTTACTTACCCGACACTCATGGCGGCGGATATTCTTTTGTATCAGACAAACTATGTCCCCATTGGTGCGGACCAAAAGCAGCACCTTGAAATTACAAGGGATATTGCCGAGCGCTTTAACGGCATTTACGGCAATGTTTTCACTGTGCCGGAGCCGTTTATCGGCAAATCGGGGGCAAGAATAATGTCCCTACAGGAGCCGAATAATAAGATGTCAAAGACAGACCCGAACCCCAAGGCATCAATTTCAATGCTCGATACTCCCGACATGATTATCAAAAAATTCAAGAGTGCCGTCACAGACTCCGAGGCCTGCGTCAAATATGCCGAGGGTAAGGACGGTATCAATAATCTCATGGCCATTTATTCCTGCTGCACCGGGCTTGACTATGCGGCAATAGAGCAACAGTTCGAGGGTAAGGGCTACGGCGATTTCAAGCTTGCCGTTGCACAAGCTGTAATAGAACATCTGCGTCCGGTTCAGGAAAAATTCAATTCTATAATTAAAGATAAGTCATACCTTGCACAATGCGCCCAAAATGGTGCCCAACGTGCTTCCTATGCTGCACACAAAACTCTTGAAAAGGTCATGAAAAAGGTCGGGTTTTTCCAAATCAGGTAACAAAAGCAACAAAAATCTTCGTGTCTTGGGCTTTGCTTTTCTACTTGATGACGATTATTGCATATTAATTCAATAAGGACTTGAAAAATTGAATATTCGATGTATAATATTGAATGAATTATTCTTATTGTTTATAGGAGGAAGAACAGGAATTGAAAGAGATTAAGAAAGTTGTTCTCGCTTATTCGGGCGGGCTGGATACATCTATAATTATTCCGTGGCTAAAGGAAAACTACAACAACTGCGAGGTAATTGCGGTTTCGGGCGATGTCGGTCAGGGAACCGAGCTTGATGGGCTTGAAGAAAAGGCACTTAAAACAGGGGCTTCAAAGCTCTATGTTGAGGATTTAAAAAAGGAATTTGTTGAGGATTTCATTTTCCCCACACTTAAAGCAGGTGCAAAATACGAGAGTGACTATCTGCTTGGCACCTCCTTCGCACGCCCGATAATTGCAAAAAGAATAGTCGAAATTGCAAGAGCGGAGGGAGCCGACGCTATCTGCCACGGCTGCACGGGCAAGGGCAATGACCAGGTTCGTTTTGAGCTGACAATCAAGGCTTTTGCACCTGAAATAGAAATTATCGCACCCTGGCGCATCTGGGATATCAAGTCCCGTGAGGAAGAAATAGAATATGCACAGGCTAGAAATATTCCTCTTAAAATAAACCGTGAAACAAACTATTCAAAGGATAAAAATCTGTGGCATCTCTCTCATGAAGGGCTGGACCTCGAGAATCCCGCAAACGAGCCGCAGTATAATAAAAAGGGCTTCCTTGAGCTTTGCGTTTCACCCGAACAGGCTCCCGACAAGCCCACCTATGTGACGGTTAAATTCGAAAGGGGCATCCCCTGCGAAATTGACGGCAAAAGGATGGGGGCAGTCGAGATTATCGAATACCTCAACAAGGTCGGCGGCGAAAACGGTATCGGCCTTGCGGATTTGGTTGAAAACAGGCTTGTGGGCATGAAATCAAGAGGTGTTTATGAGAATCCCGGCGGAGCGATTCTTTACAGGGCTCATCAGGTGCTTGAAACAATCACTCTTGACAGGGACACACAGCACTACAAGGAGCTTATTGCCCAGCGTTTTGCAGAGCTTGTTTATTTCGGCCAGTGGTTCACTCCCCTGCGTGAGGCACTCTCCGCCTTTGTTGACAAGACGCAGGAAACTGTGACGGGTGAGGTTCGCCTCAAGCTCTATAAGGGCAACATTATCAATGCCGGAGTCACCTCCCCCTATTCGCTTTACAGTGAAGCGTTTGCAACCTTTGACGAGGACGATGTATATGACCAGAAGGATTCGGCAGGGTTCATCAACCTCTTCGGTCTGCCGATAAAAGTAAAGGCTATTCTCGACGCTGAGAAAAAAGGTGAATAAATGAAGCTCTGGACAGGCCGCTTTTCAAAGCAAGCGGATAAAAAAACAAATGATTTCAATTCCTCCATTGCAGTGGACAGCAGAATGTTTGCCGAGGATATTGACGGCTCTGTTGCCCATGTGACAATGCTGGGCGAAAAAGGGATAATAGGCAAAGAGGATTGCGCCAAATTAATAGCCGAGCTTGAAAAAATCAAGGCGGAAATTATCGGCGGTGAGCTTAAAATAGACCCCGATGCCGAGGATATACACACCTTCATTGAGGCTGTTCTCACTCAACGCACGGGGGATGCC